>NZ_LZJD01000086.1:0-110292 GCF_001666875.1 Mycobacterium sp. E802 | reverse complement strand
ATTCGGCGGCACCTTCCATGTCAACGAGTCATACCGCCAGCTCGCCGACGCTTACGAGGCCGCGGCCGCCGGGCGGGTGCCCGACCCGCTGCCGTGCGAGGTCTACTGCCACTCACTGACCGACCCCAGCATCCTGTCCGACGATCTGCGCGCCTCAGGCGCCCATACCCTGACCGTTTTCGGTCTGCACACCCCGCACTCACTGGCCCTGGCCGACCCTGACCGGATGCGGGACCGATTGACATCGGCCGTGTTGAACTCGCTGAATTCGGTTCTGGCCGAGCCGATTCAGGATGTGCTGATGGAAGATGCCGCCGGGCGGCTGTGCATCGAGTCGACGACCACCGCCGATCTGGAACAGGTGCTGGGGATGACCGCGGGCAACATCTTCCACGGTGCGCTGCGCTGGCCGTTCGCCGAGGATGACGAACCGCTCGAGACGGCAGCGCGCCGATGGGGAGTGGCCACCGGCCACGACCGAATCCTGTTGTGCGGCTCAGGTTCCCGCCGGGGCGGCGCGGTCTCGGGGATCGGCGGCCACAACGCGGCGATGGCGGTGCTCGAGAACTGAACCGACGGGTCAGTCCGTGTCGATGAGCTCGGCCAGCCCGTCCAGCACCCGCGCCAAGCCGAACTCGTAGGCGTGCGTAGCGCTGTAGGCCGCGTCGAACGCCTGTCCGGCCGCGGTGCCCACCCGCGACGCGAGCGGATATCGGTCGCCGTCGAGCACCCGCTCCAGCAGCGGGCCGACGCGTTCCCACCACTGCGCGTCGCTCTGCCCGCTGTCAGTCGCGGCCCGCCGCGAATCGATGTCGATGCGGGCGACGGAGTTCACGAAGCCCAGCACATACGTCAGAGCCGAATCCATTTCCAGGTCGCTGAGTCCCAGTGATTCGAACGCGCGCAGCTCATGGTCATACTTGGCCATCATGCCGGGACCGAGCGGCGGGCGGGTGGTGGCCAGCTGGATCAGCCACGAATGCGCCTGGAACATCGCGAGATTGTCCGCGGCAACACTGGAAACCCTTTCCCGCCAAGGCTTTCCGCCGAAGTCGGGGCGCGGCATCTGCTGATAGACGGTGTCGAGCATCAGGTCGAGCAGTTCGGCCTTGCCCGGCACGTAGGTGTAGGTGGCCATCGGCGTCACCCCCAGCTCCGCGGCGACGGCCCGCATGGTGAGCGCCTCGAGGCCGTCGTCATCCGCGAGTCGAATGGCAGCGGCGACGACCGCGTCGACCGTGGTGCGTTGTTTGGGGCCGCGCGTGCGGACACTGCCGTCTGGCCCACGCCAGAGCAACTCGAGCGTGCGTGCCGGATCGCCGGCACTGCTGCGGTCTCCACCTGATCAACTTGCCGCAAGCCGGCGCATTCAGCCCCACCACGGCCGACATCGACTCGGTGCTGGCGTGGTTCAGTCGCTACGACGCCCTGACCCTGGACAAGAACATCGACGCCATGGCCGATGAGGCGATGTTTCCGCTCAACGAAGTCACCGACGGCCGCGCGGAGGCCGTCGACCGGGCCGGATTTGTCGCGCAGATGACCGACCAGTTGAGCCAGAGCACCGATTTCGCGATGGAGTGCACCCGGACGCCGCACTTCATCAACGAGAACCTGGTGTTCGTCATCACCGATGCGACCTTCACCGCCGACGGGTTCAGCCAGCAGGTGCGCTACGGCGACCTACTCGTCAAGTGCGGTGGCGACTGGAAGTTCCAGACCATGGTGCAGGGCGGGTGGGGCGAAAGCTGATCCGCGGCTACGCCCCGGAGACCTTGCCCAGGATCACTTGCAGCGCTTCGAGATCCCCGAGGTCGAGCGCCGCGAACACCTCGGGCGCCGGGTCTTCGATCTCGTCGATCCGGGCCAACAGTGCGCGACCGGCGTCGGTGAGCGACACCAGCTTGCAGCGCCGATTGGCCGGATCGATTTCGCGCACCACCAGGCCGCGTTCCTCAAGGTCGTTGACCGCGACCGTGGCGGCCGGGGCGTCGACGGTGGCGGCGTAGGCCAGCTGCTTGACCGTCAACGGTTTGTGCGCAAGTCGTTTCACGATGCGAACGCGGCTGAACGGCAGCCCGGTCCGTTCGATCACCGCGCGACGCCAGCGGTCGCGATGGTCGAAGACCAACCCGGTCAGGGCGCGCCACACCTCATCGGCCAACTCGGCCCGCCGGTCACCGGACATGGGTCACCTCCGAGGTGTGGTGCGCTCCGATCAGCGGTGCCAACCGCTGCGCGGAGCGCAGAGCCCACGGCGTGGTGGAGGCGACGCCGAGCGCGAATATCACCAAACCGAGTGCGGCACAGACGAACCACAACGGACGAGCAGCCGCGGCGAAGTCCGCGCCGGCGTCCGCCAGCGCCGTGCCGGCCACCGAACCACACAGGGCCACACCGATACTCACGCCGACCTGACGACTGGTGGAGGCCACCGCCGAGGCCGCACCGGCTCGGTCCAGCGGCATACCGCTGACCGCTGTCGTGGTGATCGGCGCGTTGACCATCGAGAAACCGATGCCGAACACCGCGAACATCGCCAACAGCTGCCAGACCGGGGTGTCGGCGGTCAGGCGGGTCAGCAGGATCGTGGCCACGGTGATCGTCGCCCCAGCGGCCAACAGCGAAGGCCGGCTGCCATACCGCCCGACCAGCCGGCCCGACAACGGCGAGAAGATCAACGCCCCGACGGCAACCGGCAGATAGATCAAACCGGTGTGCATCGCGGAGTAACCGCGCTCGGTCTGCAGATACAGCGACATCATGAACAGGAACGCCCCGTAGGCGGCGAACGCGCAGACCGCGATCACCGTGGCCGAGGCGAACGGCACGCTGCGGAAGAACCGGAGATCGATGAACGGGTCCCGCCGCTGCGATTCGTAGCGCAGGAAGGCCACCAGGGCCAGTAGCGCGACGATGGCCACCCCCAGCGTGCGCGGATCCGTCCAGCCGTATCCGGGCCCCTCGATCAGTACGAAGACGACGCCGAACAGGAACGCCACCCCGAGGGCCTGACCGACCGGATCGAGATCACGCATCGTCGTCGACTTCGATTCCGGCACGAAGATCGCGGTGAGCACGACGGCCAACGCGCAGATCGGCAGGTTGATCCAGAACACCGACCGCCAGTCGACGTACTCGATCAGCGCCCCGCCGACGATCGGGCCGAGTGCCATCGAGATCCCGACCACACCGCCCCACACGCCGATGGCCCGGGCCCGTTCGACCCGGCCGGTGAACACCTGGGTGATGATCGACATCGCCACCGGGTTGAGCATCGAGCCGCCGATCGCCTGCAGGAACCGGGCGGCAATGAGCGTCTCGATGTTGGGCGCCAGGCTGCACAACAGCGAGGCCACCGCGAAGACCGTCAAGCCGAGTTGAAACGTCCGCCGGCGACCCAACCGATCGCCCGTCGCACCGGCCAACAACAGCAGCGAGGCCAGCACGAGCGTGTAGACATCGACGATCCACTGCAGCTGCGACGGGGTGGCCGCCAGATCGTCGCGGATGCTGGGCAACGCGACGTTGACGATGGTGGCGTCCATCGACACGATCAGCAGGCTCAGGCAGCACGAGACGAGGATGATCGCCTTGCGCCGAGCGCTGAGCGAACCGACAGTTGTGTTCACACAACTATTGTGAAACTACAACTGTCAAGGGTGCAAGCCGACTACCTTGCGACCAGTCCCCCGCAAGCGGGAGGGGCCCCCAGCAAACCCGCACCAAAACCAGTGTTTTTGCGCAGGTTTGTGTCTGTTCGCGGAAAAGAATCAGCGCTTGGTGATGTCTACGTAGCCGCGCTCGGTGTAGCCGGTGTAGATCTGGCGCGGACGGCCGATCTTGTTGGGCTCCGAGTGCATCTCCCGCCAGTGCGCGATCCAGCCCGGCAGCCGGCCCAGCGCGAACAGCACGGTGAACATCCGCGTCGGGAAGCCCATCGCCCGGTAGATCACGCCGGTGTAGTAGTCGACATTCGGGTAGAGCTTGCGCTCGATGAAGAAGTCGTCGGTCAACGCGATCTCTTCGAGCTGCTTGGCGATGTCGAGCAACTCGTCGTCGCCGCCGAGCTTGCCCAGGATCTTGTCGGCCTGCTCCTTGACGATGCGGGCGCGCGGATCGTAGTTCTTGTACACCCGGTGACCGAAGCCCATGAGCTTCACGCCGTCTTCGCGGTTCTTGACCTTCTTGACGAACGTCTTCACGTCGTCGTCGCCGGTGCGGATCTTCTCCAGCATCTCCAGCACGGCCTGGTTGGCGCCGCCGTGCAGCGGCCCCCACAGCGCGTTGATGCCGCCGGAGATCGAGGTGAACAGGTTGGCCTGCGAGGAGCCCACCAGGCGCACCGTCGAGGTCGAGCAGTTCTGCTCGTGATCGGCGTGCAGGATCAACAGCATGTCCAGCGCGCGGACGATCTCGGGATCGACCTCATACGGCTCGGCCGGGAAGCCGAACGTCATCCGCAGGAAGTTCTCTACGAGCGTCAGCGAGTTGTCCGGGTACAGGAACGGCTGCCCCTCGGACTTCTTGTAGGCGTACGCCGCGATCGTCGGCAGCTTGGCCAACAACCGGATCGTCGACAGCTCGACCTGCTTGGTGTCCAACGGATCCAGCGAATCCTGGTAGTAGGCGCTCAGCGCGTTCACCGCACTGGACAGCACCGGCATCGGATGCGCGTTGCGCGGGAAGCCGTCGAAGAAACGCTTCAGATCCTCGTGCAGCAACGTGTGCCGCTGAATCTGGGTGGTGAACTTCTCCAACTCCTCGGCCGTCGGCAGCTCACCGTAGATCAGCAGGTAGCTGACCTCGATGAACGTCGAGTTCTCGGCCAGCTGCTCGATCGGGATGCCCCGGTACCGCAGGATGCCGGCATCACCGTCGATATAGGTGATCGCCGACTTGGTGGAGGCGGTGTTGACGAAGCCACCATCAAAAGTCGTGTAGCCGGTCTTGGCCAGCAACGGGCCCAGCGCAATGCCGTCACTGCCCTCGGTGGCGTGGACGATCTCCAGATCAAGCTCGCCACCGGGGTACTTGAGGGTGGCAAGCTCCTGCCCACTCGACGGGTTTTCGGCCACGGGAATCCCTTCATCCTCGTTGGGAAGTCGTTGGGAACCAACTAACTGCTCTACCAAAAGGTAGTCGCAATCGATCGGCGCTGCCCGCGGGGGGTTACCAACCGGTCACCGTCACCGTGCAACCGGCTGTTGCCCGGGCTGGCAGACGCCCGCCGCGACCTCCAGGAAGTCGGCGTACGTCGCGTTGATCCGGTCGACGATGTCATCCACGGTGACGCTTGCCCAATCGGCACGAGATCCCAGCTCAGCGATGCCGGTCATGATGATCGACCCCCAGATGACCGCCGTCAGTTTGAGCCGGCGATCGTCGCCGGGCACCCCCATCCGTCGCGCCAGCACCACGTTGACCGCATCCGCCCGGAACTCCGAGGCCGACTGCATCAACGTCGGCGACGAGGTGATGATGCGCGCCGAGGCCAGCAGCCGTTCGGAGGTCAGCTGGGGCGGCGGGGCGGTCTTCGTCTTCAGGAATGCCTGAACGTGCGCCCGGTACAGCGCCTCGAGATCGCCGATTCCGGGCGGCTGGGCCGCGAGCTCGAGTGCGACCATCTCGATCACCTCGTCGACGAACGCCAAGACGACGGCATCCTTGGTGGCGAAGTAGCGGCTGAACGTGCGCGGGGACACGTCGGCAACCGCGGCGATCTGTTCGACCGTGGTCTGCTCGAAGCCCTGGCGGTCACACAACTCGATCGCGGCCTCGATCAACATCGCGCGGGTGCGTTGCTTCTTGCGCTCACGCAAACCCGGTTCGGCCTGGGGCACCACGTCAGCCACGAGACCGGATGTTATCGCTCACCACTGACGTTTCGGGCCGTTTGAGCAACTATGTGCCGCCCCGCGCCATATGCCGGTCGTCATACTTTGTCCGCCTCGGACTCTTCCTGCGCAGCTCTCGGCCGTGGCGTCGACACGCGGTAACGCACGAACGCGGGCACCGCCAACGCGGCGATCACCACGCCGACCACCACAAGTGCGCCCCCGCCGGCCGCGGCCACCGTGGTGCCCACCGCCGCCGCTGCAGCGCCGTGCAACGTATCGGCCAACCGGGGGCCACCGGCCACCACGACGGTGAACACGCCCTGCAACCGACCGCGCAGCTCATCGGAGGCCGCCTGCTGCAAGATCGTCGACCGGAACGCAGCCGAGACCATGTCGGCCGCCCCGCCAATGGCCAAGAACGCCAAGGCAATCCACATCACCAGACCGGCCTGGCCACCTGCTGACCCACCCGCGATGCCGAACCCGACCATCGCCACGCCCCAGACCACGATCGCCGCCACCACGGCCAGCCCCTGTCTGCGGATGCGCGGCAACCAGCCAGAGAACACCCCACCGGCCACCGCGCCCACCGACATCGCCGCCGCCAACAGTGCCATCGCGGTGCCGCCCTCGACGGGGCCGCCGAAGCTCTCGTGCGCCATCTGGGGGAACAGCGCCCGCGGCATGCCGAAGATCATCGCCACCAGATCGACGACGAACGACATCAACACCACGCGGTTGCCGGCCAGGTAGCGGAAGCCGTCCAGCACCGCGGCCAGACCCCAGCGGGACGAGCCGGTCTCGATGCTCGACGGCGGCATCGGAGCGAGCCGGAAGGTGGCCCAGATCGGCGCCAGACAGGTCACCGCGTCGATCAGATACAACGTCGACAGGTCCACCCAGTTCAGCAGGAACCCGGCCAGCAACGGGCCGACGATCGCGCCGAACTGCATCACGGTCATGTTCAGCGAATTCGCCGCGGGCAACTGCTCGCCGGGCAACATCCGCGGAATGGCCGCCGAGCGCGTGGGGCTGTTGACGGCGTAGAACGCCTGCTGCAGCGCCAGCAGGCACAGCACCACCCACACGTTGTTCAGCGCCAGCGCGGCCTGCAGCCACAGCAGCACCGAGGACGCGGCCAGCCCGATCGAGGCGATGATCAGCAACAGCCTGCGGTCCATGGCGTCGGCCCAGGCGCCACCCCACAGGCCGAACACGACCAGCGGAACCAGCGCGAACAGGCCGGACAACCCCACGTAGGCGGAGTTCTGGGTCAGCACGTACAGCTGCACCGGCACCGCGAAGATGGTGAGGTTCGCGCCGATGACGGTCGGGATGCCGGCCAGCCACAACCGCCGGAAATCCGGTGTCCGCAGCGGGGTGGTGTCGGCGAAGAGGCTTCTCACCGGTTACGGCTGGAGCCGCTCGACGCGGTGCTCGCGGACCCGAATCCGGTTGTGCACCCGGTTTTCCCGGCCCTGCCAGAACTCGACGCTGTCCGGGGCGATCCGGTACCCACCCCAGTTCGGCGGCACCGGGACCGCGTCGAGATCGGCGAATCGTTCGGTCACCTCGGCCAACTGGTCCAGCAACGCCTCACGCGAGGCGATCGGGCTCGACTGCTGCGACGCCCAGGCACCCAGCTGCGAACCCCGCGGGCGCTTGGCCCAGTAGTCCTCGGTGGCCTCGCGGCTGACCTGGGTGACGGGGCCGCGCACGTGTACCTGGCGGCCCAGTTGGTACCACGGAAACGTCGCCGAGGCATAGGGATTGACCGCCAGCTGCGTGCCCTTGGCAGAGTCATAGTTGGTGAAGAACGTGATGCCGGTCTCGTCCATGCTCTTGCACAACACCGTTCGGGTGACCGGTCTTCCCTCGTCGTCGGTGGTGCCCACGACCATGGCGTTGGGCTCGGCCACCCCGGCGCGGTAGGCGTCGGCCAGCCAGGTCCGCAGCAGCGTCAGCCAACCGGTGGCCGGATCGTCCCCGAGCCAGTCCACATCGAGGTCGCCGCAACCGTCCTTCTCCACATAGTCCACCCGCATGGCAGCCAGGTCGTGAACGTGGTGGTCCGGGGTTTGTCCAGAGGGTCTTGCCACCGCGCTAACGCTACGCCTGAGCTTGGTGCAAGAATCTGGCCATGCCAGCCGTACCGGAAGACTTCGTTGCCGGCCTGGAAGGCGTCGTCGCCTTCACCACCGAGATCGCCGAGCCGGACAAGGACGGTGGTGCGCTGCGCTACCGAGGCGTGGACATCGAGGAACTCGTGGACCACCGGGTCACCTTCGGCGACGTGTGGGGGCTGCTGGTCGACGGCAGCTTCGGCACCGGCCTGCCCCCGGCCGAACCGTTCCCGCTGCCCATCCACAGCGGTGACGTCCGCGTCGACGTCCAGGCCGGGCTGGCGATGCTGGCGCCGATCTGGGGCTACGCCCCGCTGTTGGACATCGACGACACGACCGCGCGCGACCAGTTGGCCCGCGCCTCGGTGATGGCACTGTCGTATGTCGCCCAATCCGCCCGGGGCATCTACCAACCCGCCGTACCGCAGCGTCGGATCGACGAATGCTCCACCGTGACAGCACGTTTCATGACACGCTGGCAGGGAGATCCAGACCCCAAGCACATCGAGGCGATCGACGCGTACTGGGTCACCGCCGCCGAACACGGGATGAACGCATCGACGTTCACCGCCCGGGTGATCGCCTCCACCGGTGCCGACGTGGCCGCCTCGCTCTCGGGCGCGGTGGGCGCGATGAGCGGGCCGCTGCACGGCGGCGCCCCGGCCCGCGTACTGCCGATGATCGAAGAGGTCGAGAAATCCGGTGACGCCCGCGCGGTGGTGAAGGCCATCCTGGATCGCGGCGACAAGCTGATGGGCTTCGGGCACCGGGTGTACCGGGCCGAGGATCCGCGGGCCCGGGTGCTGCGGGGCACCGCCAAACGCCTTGCGGCGCCGCGCTACGAGGTGGCCGAGGCCCTGGAGCAGGCCGCGCTGGCCGAGCTGCGCGAGCGCCGCCCGGACCGCGCCATCGAGACCAACGTCGAGTTCTGGGCCGCGGTGATCCTGGACTTCGCCGGTGTGCCGGCCACGATGATGCCGGCGATGTTCACCTGCGGGCGAACCGCGGGCTGGTGCGCACACATCATGGAGCAGAAGCGGCTGGGCAAGCTGGTCCGCCCGGCGGCCATCTATGTCGGACCCGAGCCGCGCAGCGTGGAATCGGTCGCCGGGTGGGACAAGATCGCGCACTGAGTTCTCCTGCCGCGTTCTCTTGCCGCGTTCTTGTCGGACCGTGGTGGTTGCATGGGGTGGTCCGCCGATGAGATCTGCCCGTCGGGCGGGTCTGCATTGAGTCCGCTCAACTCATCAGGAGAAGAACATGGCGATCGAAGTAACCCCTGCAGTCACTCCCCATCTGGTTGTCGACGACGCCGCAGCGGCGATCGACTTCTACGTCAAGGCATTCGGCGCCACCGAGCTGGGCCGGGTGCCCGGCCCCGACGGCAAGCTGGTTCACGCCGCCCTCACCATCAACGGGTCCACGGTCATGCTCAACGACGACTTCCCCGATTACAACGACGGCAAATCGTCCACACCCACGGCCCTGGGCGGCACGCCGGTGACCATTCACCTCACGGTGACCGATGTGGAGGAGAAGTTCGCCCGCGCGGTCGAGGCGGGCGCCGAGGTGGTCGCTGACCTGGAAGATCAGTTCTGGGGCGACCGGTACGGCGTGGTGCGTGACCCGTTCGGACACCAGTGGTCACTCGGGCAGCCGGTGCGCGAGGTCAGCATGGAAGAGATCGAACAGGCCATGAAACAGGGGTAACGGCCTGCGCTCGCGGTGCCGGGGCGGGGCGTCATACTGATCTCCTCGCCGAAGGAGACCGATGAAACCCCACCCCACCGACACCACGCCGGTTGCCCGTGCCCTGCACTGGCGGGTGGTGGACATCGTCGTCGCCAGCGTCCTCGCGACGGCGGCGGGCCTGGTCTTCGTGGTGTGGAACATCGCGTCCAACCCGATCAGTGCCCCGTTGACCGCAGCGCTGCCCGGTCTGCAGGCATTGCTCGCCGGCGGCTGGTTGTTCGCCGGCGTGCTCACGGCCCTGGTGATCCGTAAGCCGGGCGCGGCGCTGTACGGCGAGCTCGTGGCCGCCACGGTCTCGGCGTTGGTCGGTAACCAGTGGGGTGTCCTCACCATCGAATCGGGTCTGGTCCAAGGCCTCGGCGCAGAGCTGGTATTCGCGGTGTTCCTCTACCGCCGTTGGGGACTACCCGTCGCCCTGCTCGCCGGCGGTGTCGCCGGATTGGCACTGGCCGTCAACGATCTCATCCTGTGGTATCCCGCGTCAGCCAGGATGTTCGCGACGATCTACACCGCCTCGGCGATCGTCTCCGGCATCCTGGTGGCCGGCCTGCTGTCCTGGTTCGCCGTCAGAGGTCTGGCGAAAACCGGTGCGCTGAGCCGGTTTGCCTCGGGCCGGATCGGCTCGACCACTCGATGAGCCCGCCGCACGGCACCGGTGCCGCCGTCACGGCGCACCACTGGGGTTGGCGCCATGCCGGCCGCGACACCTGGGCCGTGCGCGATCTCGAACTGCGGATCGACCCCGGCGAACGGGTACTGCTGCTCGGGCCGTCCGGGGCCGGGAAATCGACTCTGCTCCACGGCATCGCCGGATTGCTCGGCGGCGCCGAGGAAGGCCAACAGACCGGCAGCCTCCTGGTCGACGACGCTGCACCCAACCGGCAGCGACACCGGATCGGCATGGTGCTGCAGGACCCCGATGCGCAGGTGATCCTGCCCCGCGTGGGCGACGACGTGGCCTTCGGCATGGAGAACTTCGGCGTCGAACGTGACCGCATCTGGCCGCGGGTCCGAACCGCCCTGTCCGCCATGGGGCTCAATCTCGGCTTGTCCCAACCCACTTCCGAGTTGTCCGGCGGCCAGAAGCAGCGGCTGGCATTGGCCGGCGTGATCGCCATGAATCCCGGTCTCATCCTGCTCGACGAGCCGACGGCCAACCTCGACCCACAGGGAGTGATCGAGGTTCGCGACGCGGTCGCCCACGCGGCCGAGCAGACCGGCGCGACGCTCGTCGTCATCGAGCACCGCACTCAGGTGTGGCTGCCGATCATCGACCGGGTGATCGTGCTCGGCGCCGACGGCGCGGTGATCGCCGACGGCACACCGGAGCAGACGCTGCGCCACCACCATGACTACCTGGTCAGCTCGGGTGTATGGGTGCCCCACACCCCGCTCCCCGTGCTCGACCGCCGGCGCGCCGCAACCGCCGAGTCACTGCTGCGCGCCGAGGATCTGACGCTGGCGCACCCCGGCTATCCACCGATGCACGTCGGGCTGGAGTTCGAGATCCGAGCCGGCCAGACCACGGTCATCACCGGCCCCAACGGCGCGGGCAAATCGACACTGGCCCTGACCCTCGGCGGCCTGCTGCCGGTTCCGGCCGGGCGGCTCGAAGCCGCCGCCGCGTTCGCCCCGGCACCGGCGCGCCGCGCACCCATCAGCTGGCGTTCGAAAGAACTGCTCACCCGGCTCGGCACGGTCTTCCAGGACCCCGAACATCAATTCCTCACCGCCACGGTGCGCGACGAACTGGCTTTGGGCCCCAAGGCGATCAAGCTTCCTGCCGCCGAGATAGCCTCTCGCACCGACGAATTGCTCGAACGCCTGCGACTGACGCACCTCGCCACGGTGAACCCCTACACGCTCTCCGGCGGCGAGAAACGTCGACTCTCGGTGGCCACCATGCTGGCCACCGCACCGAAGGTCATCATTCTCGACGAGCCCACCTTCGGACAGGACCGCCGCACCTGGGAGGAGCTGATCCGGCTGCTGGCCGAGATCGCCGATGCCGGCACGGCTGTCGTCGCGGCCACCCATGACCTCGACTTCACCGCACTGCTGGCCGACCGCAAGATCGAACTGCCGGCCTGGGAACCACCGGCGGAGGCGGCGTCATGACCCGGTCGGTGAACCCGGTCGCACGGCTGCTCACGGCGCTCGTCATCGCCTGTGTGCTCGTGTTGTCGGTCGACTGGGTCTCGGCGCTCACCGCGCTCGCCGGTGAGCTCGTGCTGTTCGCCGCGCTCGGTGTGAAGCTGCGGCCGGCGTTGACGCGCGCCGCGGTGGTCCTCGTCGCGGCCACCCTGACCGCCATCACCATCCTGCTCTACGGACAGACCGCCGGGACCGTCCACTGGCATTTCCTGCTCATCACGGTCAGCGACGGCTCCATCGCCCTGGCCGTGGCTACCTTCCTGCGGGTGCTGGCGATCGCGCTACCTTCGGTCATCTTGTTCATCGACGTCGAATCCACGGAATTGGCAGACGGTTTGGGGCAGGTGCTGCGGCTACCGGCCAGGTTCGTGCTGGGCGCACTGGCCGGTCTGCGGCTCGTGGGTCTGCTCGGGCAGGACTGGCGGTATCTGGGTTACGCCCGTCGGGCCCGTGGCGTGGCCGACCACGCCCGGCTGCGACGCATGGCCGGGCAGGCCTTCGCGCTGCTGGTCTTCGCGGTGCGGCGCGGCTCGAAACTGGCCACCGCGATGGAAGCCCGAGGATTCGGCGCCTATCCGAGCCGGACCTGGGCCCGGCCATCACCGTTCGGAGTACGCGAATTCGCGCTGATCGCAGCCGGGTTCGTGATCGCCGCGGTCGCCGTCGGGGTGTCGATGGCGGTTGGGACGTGGAACTTCATTGGTGCTCGATGACATCCTGCGCCGCCTCGGCGCCGACGCGACGACCGTATTGATCGACGGCCGTTCGGGTTCGGGCAAGTCGACGCTGGCGCAGCGGCTACACCGCGAGTGGGACGGGAGTGTGGTCGTCCGACTCGATGACATCTATCCCGGCTGGGACGGGCTGCTGTGGGCCGCTGAGCACGTCCGTCGCTCACTGCTCGCACCCCGGGCGGCCGGGCGTACCGGCCGCTGGCGGCAATGGGATTGGGCCGCCGAAGCCCCCAGCGGGTGGCACGACGTCGGGCCCGAGCAACGGTTGATCGTGGAGGGCATCGGTGCGCTCACCCCCACCACCCGGGCACTGGCCGACCTGGGCATCTGGGTCGACGCCGACGACGCCGAACGCAAGCGCCGAGCACTGGAGCGCGACGGTGACACCTACCGACCGCACTGGGACCGGTGGGCCGCCCAGGAGGACGAGTTCATCGCCCGCTTCCGGCCCCGGGCATGCGCCGACCTCGTCGTCGCGCCCGATTAGCCGCGCAGTCCGGCCAGAACCCGCTGTCGCACCGTCGGTTTCGGGGCACTCGCGGCCACGGCCAGCATGTCGGCCACCGAGGTGAACTTGTCGCGCGGCCGGTCCTCGCCGCCGCGGGCGATCTCGGCGGCATCGATCGCCTGCCAGCCGGCGGCGTCGACCACGGCGGGTTGACGGGACCGCACCAGCTTGTCCAACGCGGCCGGCTTGTGCGCCGGATCGGTCAGCAGCCCGGCGTTGTAATCGTCGACCAACTGGTGCACCGTCTGCGCCGCACACGACTTGTTGGTGCCGATGAATCCGGTGGGTCCGCGTTTGATCCACCCGGCCACGTACGCGCCGCGAGTTCCGACGACGCGTCCGGCATCGTTGGGCACGACGGAAGCGTCGTCGTCGAACGGCAGGTCGGCAATTGCCTTGCCGCGGTATCCGATCGAGGTCAACACCAGGCCGGCGTCCAGCGTGCACACCTCGTCGGTTCCGGTGATCCCGAATTCGATACCGGCAACTCTGTCCTCACCCAACACCCGCTGCGGGGTCAGCCGGTAGGCCAACCGGATCCGTGGCCGGGTGATCGGCGCCGAGGCGGTACCCAGCTTGGCCAGGATCTCCAGCTTGTTGCGGGTCAGCGGATCTGTGGTGCGGGCCAGGTCTGCAAGCACCAACTGGTGGTCGGCCTCATCGAGCACGACGTCGCAGGTGGCGGTCAGGCCGATCAGCTCGGGCAGCGTGAAGGCCGACTCCGCCGGGCCGCGGCGGGCCGCGACGACCACCTCCTGCACGCGCGAGGTCCGCAGGGCCGCCAGGGCATGATCGGAAATGTCGGTGCGGGCCAACGCATCCGGATCGGTGGTGAGGATGCGGGCGACGTCGAAGGCGACGTTGCCGTTGCCCACGATGACGACCCGCTCGTGGCTGAGATCGACGGGCAGATCGGTGAACTCGGGATGCCCGTTGATCCAGGCCACCATCTCGGTGGCGGTGCCGGTACCCGGTAGCCCCATGCCCTCGATGTCGAGGCGACGGTCGTTGGGTGCACCGACCGCGTACAGCACGGCGTGGTGATGCTCCAGCAGATCGGCATGCGAAAGATGCTTGCCGACTTCGACATTCAGGAAGAACTTGAACCCCGGCTGCCGGGCGATGACGTCGAACAGCCGCGTCACGCGCTTGGTGCTCTGATGGTCCGGTGCCACACCGGCCCGTACCAGCCCGTAGGGCGTCGGCAGCTTCTCGAACACGTTCACGCGGACCCCGCGCTGCGTCAAGAGCTCGTCGGCGGCATACATCGCCGCCGGCCCGGAGCCGACGATGGCCACCGTGAGATGTCCGTCGCGACGCTCGACCTTGGGCGCCGCGATCACCGGCGCCAGCTTGGACGTCGGCGGCAGCTTGCCTTCCCGCTTCGGGTAGAAGGCCGCGTTGAGCTCGATGAACGGCAGCTGCTTCTCGGTCAGCCGGGTATCGGCCGCAATCGCACCCACCGGGCACGCGCTCACGCAGGCACCGCAATCCACACATGCGTCGGGATCGATGTAGAGCATCTCGGCGGTGGCGAAGCCCGGTTCATCCGGTGAGGGATGGATGCAGTTCACCGGGCACGCGTAGACACAGGACCCGTCGCTGCAACACGACTGGGTGATCACATGGGGCATGACAGGACTAGGCGGCCGTCACGGGGACCAGGTGCTCGCGCTGCGGCTCGCTGCGGTACCGGCTCGGCGGCCCGTCGATCTTGCAGATCTTCCACATCAGCTTGGCGATCGGGTTCATCAGCCCGGTGTCGGTGCACAGCATCCGGACGTCGCCGAACATGTCCCGCAGCATCTTCCGCGACTCGGGCGCCTTGAAGAAGAGCTCCTTGCGCACCGAGCGGGGGATGTCGAATTCCTTCCAGAACGCCCGCGGCGGCACGATGATGGCCGAGCACAGGATGCGCATGGTCAGCGGCACGAACAGCGACAGGATCCAGCGCTGCCGGCGGCGCAGGTTCGGCACCCGCTTGTGCAGGTACTGGTGTGCGAACGAGATGTGCCGGGCCTCCTCGGCGACGTGAATCGCCATGACGCGCTCCATGATCGGATGCAGGGCCTTGCCCTCGCGCAGCACGTTCTTCTGGGTGTGGTCGATGGGCTCCTCACCGGCGAGCACGCCGAAGAAGAACGGGATCGGCAGCGGGCCGGCGGCCAGCGGGATCAGCGGCTGCACCCACTTGAGCAGCCGCGGCATGCCCGGCACATCCTTGCCGATGCGGTTCACCATCTCCTGGAACATCAGGGTGTGGTTGCACTCTTCAACCGACTCGTGCAGGCAGTACCGGTACTCCGGCGACCCGTTGGGCACCCAGAACGAGTACTCCATCAGCCCGCGGATCAGGATGTTCTCGAAGTGCAGGCCGACCTTGGCGACGTTGGCCTGACGCCACATGCCGATCTCGATCTGCCGCTCGACGGGCTGCGCCTGGTACCAGGGATGGCCGCCCATCGGATCGGTCGCGGGCAGGATCCAGCGCGGGTCGTTGGGCACGACGGCGAATTCCGGCGAGTCCCACTCGATGTCCTTGTACGGGTTGAAGTTGCGCCGCACCGACCCCTCGGACAGTGTGGTGAGCATGTCGACGTACTGGGTGTCGTCGCTGACGTCCATGTTCTTGCGCCAACGCCTGACCATCTTGGTCCGAGCCATGTTGCAGACCTCTCTATCATTGTCTGAGGTTTACATCTACCCACTTGTTGTACAACGGTACCGCAGGTATCGAGTAGATGTCCATGCCTGATTCGAAAAGTTTGCCAACCAGGAACACGCCATGGTCAGCCTGAAGACAGAAACGCAGGTCGAGGCGATGGCAGCCGCGGGAGCGGTGGTCGCCGAAGTGTTGCAGGCGATCGTCGCGAAGGCCGCTGCCGGGGATACCACCGCCGATCTGGACCGCATCGCCGCCGACATCCTCACCGCGCATGGCGCCTCCTCGCCCTTCTTGAACTACCACCCCCGCTGGGCCCCCAAACCCTTCCCCGCGGTGCTGTGCGTCAGCGTCAACGACGCGATCGTCCACGGCATCCCCGACGGCACCGTGCTGGCCGACGGTGACCTGGTGTCGGTGGACTTCGGCGCAACGCTGAACGGCTGGTGCGGCGACGCTGCGCGCAGTTTCGTCGTCGGCACCCCCGACCCTGCCGACACCGCCCTGATCGAGGCGACGGACGCGGCCCTGGACGCCGGCATCGCCGCGGTGCGCCCCGGCAACACGCTGGGCGACATCGGCCACGCGATTGCCGCGGTGGCCCGGGAGGCGGGATACGGACTGCTGGCCAACCACGGCGGACACGGCATCGGACGCACGATGCACGAGGCGCCCCACGTCCCCAACGTCGGTCGACGCGGCGAAGGCATGACACTGCAGCCCGGCCTGGTGATCGCGATCGAGCCGATGCTGATCGCCGACGGAACCACCGGCTACGTCCACGACCCGGACGGATGGACGCTGCGCAGCACCACCGGGGCCCGCGCCGCGCACAGTGAGCACACTGTGGCCGTCACCACCCGCGGTGCCCGAATTTTGACGCGGTAACGGCCGTCTTTAGGCTGGTCGGTATGGCTGAACTCATCATCCCTGCCGAACTCAAGCCCCGCGACGGCCGTTTCGGATGTGGCCCCTCCAAGGTCCGCCCCGAGCAACTGACCGCGTTGGCTGCTGCCGGGGATCTGTTCGGCACGTCCCATCGGCAGGCCCCGATTAAGAATCTGGTGGGCCGGGTCCGTGACGGGCTGCGTCAGCTGTTCTCGGTTCCCGACGGCTATGAGGTGATCCTGGGCAACGGCGGGTCGACCGCGTTCTGGGATGCCGCGGCGTTCGGCTTGATCGACAAGAAGTCCCTGCACCTGACCTACGGCGAGTTCAGCAGCAAGTTCGCCTCGTGCGTGGCCAAGAACCCGTTCATCGGTGACCCGATCGTGGTCAAGACCGACCCGGGCACCGCCCCCGAGCCGCAGTCCGACCCCTCGGTGGACGCCGTGGCCTGGGCGCACAACGAAACCTCGACCGGTGTCTCGGTGCCGGTGACCCGCCCGGCCGGCGACGCGCTGGTGCTGATCGACGCCACCTCTGCGGCCGGCGGCCTGCCCGTGACCATCACCGACGCCGATGCGTATTACTTTGCGCCGCAGAAGAATTTCGCCGGCGACGGTGGGCTGTGGTTGGCCATCATGAGCCCGGCCGCGCTGGCGCGTATCGAGACGATCGCCGCGACGGACCGCTGGGTGCCCGACTTCCTGTCGCTGCCGATCGCGGTGGAGAACAGCCTGAAGAACCAGACCTACAACACCCCGGCCATCGCGACGCTGATCCTGCTGGCCGAACAGCTGGACTGGCTCAACGGCAACGGTGGCCTGGACTGGGCCGTCAAACGCACCGCGGATTCCTCGCAGCGGCTGTACTCGTGGGCCGAGGCGTCGAGCTTCGCCACACCGTTCGTCACCGATCCGGCGCTGCGTTCGCAGGTGGTCGGCACGATCGACTTCAGCGAATCCGTCGATGCCGCCGCGGTCGCCAAGGTGTTGCGCAGCAACGGCATCGTGGACACCGAGCCCTACCGCAAGCTGGGCCGTAACCAGCTGCGCATCGGCATGTTCCCGGCCGTGGATCCCGAGGACGTGAGCGCCCTGACCAGCTGCGTCGACTGGGTCGTGCAGAACCTCTGACGCCTCCCCAGCGTGTCAGCGCGGTCACGGGCTGATAACGCAGTAGGGTTCGCGCAGGAGGTTTGGTCGGTATGCGAGAACTCAGAGTCGTTGGATTGAACGTCGACGGCAGGCGCATCATCTGCGAATCCGACGACTCCGCCAAGGACATGTTCAGCTTGCGTGTCGACGACCGTCTGCGCGCAGCGATGCGCGGCGACACGGTCACCTCGAATCAGTCCGAGATCGATGTAGAGGTGCAGAACGTGCTGCGACCCAAGGAGATTCAGGCGAAGATCCGCGCCGGGGCATCGGTCGAGCAGTTGGCCACCGCCGCCGGAGTGCCCATCGAGCGGGTCGAGCGGTTCGCCCATCCGGTGTTGCTGGAGCGCGCCCGCGCGGCTGAGCTGGCCACCGCAGCGCACCCGGTGCTGGCCGACGGACCGGCCGTGCTCACCCTGCTGGAAACGGTCACGACGGCGCTGGTGGCCCGCGGCCTCGATCCCGACTCCATCGCCTGGGACGCCTGGCGTAACGAGGACAGCCGCTGGACGGTGCAGCTGGCCTGGAAGGCGGGGCGGTCGGACAACGTCGCACACTTCCGGTTCAGCCCGGGCGCCCACGGTGGCACCGTCACCGCCTCTGACGACGCCGCCCGTCAGCTGATCAACCCCGAGATGGGCCGGCCGCTGCGTCCTGTGGCCGCGGTGCCGCACCTGTTCGACGACCACGAGACGCACGAGGTCCAGGACGCTTCCGAGCCCCAGCAGGTCGCGGCGCCCGAAGTGCAGGCTCCGGCTCCCCCGGCCCCCAAGCGCAGCCGCAAGGCCCGCGCGACGGTTCCGGCCTGGGAGGACGTGTTGCTGGGGGTTCGCTCGTCGGGCACGCAACCCTGATCCTCTGATCTCACTGCCTGTGCTGAAGATTGTGGTCACCAGGTAGCCCGAATCTTCAGCGTTGGTAGTTATCCACAGAGGCGCGGAACGGGTCTGGTCACAGCGGGGCTGGTCGGCGAGCATCGACGGCGTGGATATCGATGACGTGCTTCGGCAGCAGTCGGGCGTCATTTCGCGTCGACAAGCCCTGGATGCGGGGCTGCAGCCGCACGACATTCGACGGTTGCTCCGGCGCAATGAGTGGGCCCGGGTCCACGACGGCGTATACATCGATCACACCGGACCATTGACATGGCTGCAACGAGCTTGGGCCGCAGTGCTTTACGCGGCGCCGGCGGCGTTGTGCCTGCAATCGGCGTTGACCGACGAGGGTGCGGTAATCCATGTCGCAGTCTCCCGCGACCGGGGCGTGCTGGCCGAGCCCCCAGGAGTGCGAATCCACCATCTGACCCACCTGGAAGAGCGGGTGCTCTGGCACGTCGGGCCGCCACGGCTGCGTTTCGAAGAAGCCGCCCTTGACGTCGCATGCCTGGCCAAATCCGAGTTCGATGCGATCGCGGTGCTGGCCGACGCGTGCCAGTCGCGGCGGACCACCGCGCGGCGCCTACTGCACGCCCTCGACGCTCGTCAGCGGGTTCGAAGACGCCGCTGGCTACGTGCGGTGATCGTCGACATCGCCGAGGGCACCTGCTCGGTCCTGGAGCACGGGTACCTCAATCGTGTGGAACGGGCGCACGGGTTGCCCCGGGCCATCCGTCAGAAGCGGTCGACCTCGTCGGCGAGAGTGAGCTACCGAGATGTCGAGTGTCGAACTCGATGGTCTCCTGTTTCACAACACGGCATCGGCCCGCAGCCGGGATGCCGAACGTGACCTGGACGCCGCGGTCGATGGCCGCTCGACCGTCCGACTGTCCTACCGTCAGGTTTTCGACCGACCGTGCCGGACCGCCGCGAAGATCGCCCAGGTGATGCGGCGACACGGCATCACGGTGAATGGCCACGCCTGCGGGCCGGACTGCGAATTCGGCCGAGTGGAACTGGCGGCCTGACGTGGAAAGCCGCCAACGCTGAAGATCGGGGCTACCTGGCGACCCCAATCTTCAGCACTGAGGAGGACCCGCTCAGGCTTGGCTCAACCCGATGGCCAACAGCACCAACCAGCCACCCGCCACGCCGACGGCCGACCCCAGCACAAACCACCGCCACACCGGACGGCGCCGCCACCCCCACACCGTGGGAGCCAGCCCGCCGACCGCCACCATGTTGAGCCCGATCGCCAGCAGCGGGTGCACCCGCAACAGCCCCATGCCGAGCACCACGATCGCGGCACCCAGCACTGCGGCCACAAAGCCGGCCACCGTCAAGCCGGTACCCCACGGCGTGGAATCGTCGGTCACGGTGTCAATCTAGCGTCAGCCTCCGAGGCGGGCACGCTCGTAGAACGCCAACGCCGCGGCGGTCGCCACATTGAGCGAATCGGTGCCGCGCGACATCGGAATCCGCACGCGCACATCGCTGGCCCGCATCGTCCGCTCGGTCAGGCCCGGCCCCTCCGCGCCGACCAGGATGCCCACCCGCTGCGCGTCCAGCTGCGTCATCGCCTCCGACAGCGTCGCCGCGGCCGGGTCCGGCGTCATGGCCAGAAGTCGAAATCCCTTGTCTCGCAACAGTTCCAACTCATCAGGCCAGGAGCAGGCGCGGGCGAACGGAACCAGCAGGGCATGCCCCATCGACACCCGCACCGCACGGCGGTACAGCGGATCGGCACATCCGGCGCCGAAGACCACGGCATCGATTGCCAGCCCGGCGGCATTGCGGAAGATCGACCCGAGGTTCTCGTGATCGTTGACCCCTTCGAGCACCGCCACGGTGCGTGCTTCGGAGATCACCTCGGCCACCGACAGTTCCGGCGCGCGCGAGGCCGAGGCCAGCACGCCGCGGTTCAGATGAAACCCGACCGCGGCGGCCATCACCTCGGCACTGGCGCGATAGAACGGCACCTCCACGCCGTCGAGGTCGGTGGCCAGCTCGGCGAGCCGCCGGTCGGTGCCCAGCAGCGCCCGAGGGACGAAGCGGGAGGCCAGCATCCGCTGCACCACCAGCACCCCCTCGGCGATCACCAGGCCTTTGCCGCTGGGCAGATCGGGGCGGCGGTCCACGCTGTTGAGATCGCGGAAGTCGTCCAACCGGGGATCGGCCGGATCATCGATGTCGACGACGTTCAGCAGACTCACGCGCCTTCGACGACCATGGCCGACATCAGGTTGGTCGCGGTGAGCAGGGTCTGACGTTCGGCCGCGTTCAGCCGGGACAGATGAGTCATCAGCCATTCCTGGCTGGCGCGGCGTTCGGCCTCGACCAGACTCCTGCCAGCCGACGATGCCGAGACCACGATCTGACGCCCGTCGACCGGATGGGCGGCCCGGATCACCAGACCCTGCTCGGACAACGACGCGATCACCCGGGTCATCGACGGCGGGCGTACGCGCTCCCGGATTGCCAACGCGCCCGGCGTCATCGCGCCTTCCTTGACCAACGTGGCCAGCGCCGAGAACTGGGTCAGCGAAACCGGGGATTCCGCACGCCGCGTGCGCAATTGGCGCGCGAGACGCACAACTGCGAGCGCCAGATCATTCGCGAGCACCGATTCCGGATCTTTCACATCGCAAATAGTACTGAGCCGCCGAGCGCAAAGGGCTAAAACGAAGACCAATGAATGGTCACCGGATCGGATACGTTGGTCGGCGATGACCGAGGAAACCAACGACCCGGCGCCGCAACCTCCGGCATTGCCTGCCGCGCTGCTGGAACCGTGGCCGGTGATCCTGGTGATCGCCACGGCCTGGCTGATCGCCACGATCCTGTCGTTCACGGTGGACGCACTGCACGAGTGGCGGCCGTTCACCGTCGCGGGGCTGGCGATCGGTGTGCTCGGCACGTCTATATTCCTGATCCAGCGCCGTGCGGTGCGACGCGGATCTCGCGGCGCGCAAAGCGGATTGACCTGAGGAGACACCATGGCCGCACCACTACTGCAAGCCAGCATCGACATCGACGCGCCCGTCGACAAGGTGTGGGGCCTGATCTCGGACCTGCGCCTGATGCCGCAGTGGAGCCCGCAGTGCCGGCTGATGAAACCGCTGGGACCGGTGCGTCCGGGCACCCGCACGTTCAACCTCAACCGGCGCAAGTTCCTGTTCTGGCCCACCACGTCACGCCTCACCGAGGTGATCGACAAACAGAAGCTGGCGTTCCTGGTGGAGGCCAACAACACCGTGTGGACCTACGAACTCGAGCCGACGGCGAACGGCACCCGGGTGACGGAGTCCCGCCATGCCGAGAACGGCACCTCGGCCGTGTCCAATGCGCTGGTGAATGCCCTCATGGGCGGCGTGCCCAGCTTCGAGGACGAGCTCGTCGACGGGATGAAGGCCTCGCTGGCCCGCATCAAGGCCGCCGCCGAGAGCTGAGCCCGCCTCAGTCGGCGAGATCGAGCACACCGTCGTCGTACGGTTCGTACATCGGCGACCCGGTGCCCGGCGGTTGCGGCGTGTCCGAATGGGCGCCGCAGCCGTACTCGGCCTCCACCACGTGCCCGTCGGCGGACAGCTCGTTGGCGCAGACTCCGAACATCACGCCCAGCGCGCCGCCGAGCGGCAGGTAAAAGCCACAATCACGGCAGACCCGGCGCGTCGAGCGGGCCATCGCCGAACCGGGCCCGTAATCCCCGTCGTGCCAGCGTTGCGCCGCCTGCGCGCGGCCCCATTCACTGAGCAACTGGCGCCGGCCCAGGCCGAGCTCCAGCGCGGTGTCATCGATCAGCGGATCCCCGGTGGCGGCATACCCGGGCACCAGCCGCGGATCATTCGGAGCCGGGGCCAGCAGATCGCCCGGGCCGAGATCGCCGGGGCGCACCCGGTCCTGCCAGGGCACCCACTGCGGAGCCAGCAACGCCGTCGGGCCCGGCACCAGCACCAGCTCACTGATCGTGGCGTGGTCGGCACCCGGGTAGGCGGCCACCACGACGGCCCACTGCCAGCCGCGGTAACCAGGCAGATCGGCCAGGAACCGGTGCGTAGCCGAGGCGGAGTCCTCGATGCTCGCACCGAGGTATTCACCCACCGCGCCCAGGCCGCTGAACTCGATCAGCGCCGCGCGGGCCTGCTCGGTGGCACCCAACAGCACCGCTTCCTGCTCCGGCGACGGGGCCGCCGGAGGGGTTTGGGCAGACTGCTCAGCTGGTTCGGTCACGCTTTCCATCGCCTCCATAGTGCCTGACCGGGGCAACCTCGAGCCACACCGGTTGCCTGTCGGCCACCGCGGCGGCAGATGAGAGAGAATCGGGGCGTGACCTATTACCCGCCGCGGCCACCGACCGATCGCGGTGCGGAACATCCCGGAATGGCCAACTATCCCAGTGATGAGACGCCGCGTCGGCCACGCCGGCAATCGGTGCCCAGTTCCAATCGCTGGCTGCCACCGCTCGACGAGCAACACACCGCCACGTATTCCGAGCACGATGAACCGCCACGCTCGCGCGGGGTCGGCTCGGCGGCCGGCGAGAAGGTCACCGTCACTCGGGCCGCCGCCGCCCGAAGCCGCGAAATGGGCACGCGGATGTACGGTTTCGTGCACCGCGCCGCCACCGCCGACGGCGCCGACAAGTCCGGCCTGACCGCGCTCACCTGGCCCGTGGTGGCGAACTTCGCCGTCGACGCGGCCATGGCCGTCGCCCTGGCCAACACGCTGTTCTTCGCCGCGGCCAGCGGCGAGTCCAAGAGCAAGGTCGCGCTGTACCTGCTGATCACGATTGCCCCGTTCGCGGTGATCGCCCCGCTGATCGGGCCCGCGCTGGACCGCCTGCAACACGGCCGACGGATGGCGCTGGCCGCGTCGTTCGCGTTGCGCACCGCGCTGATCGTCGTGCTGATCGCCAACTACGACGGTGCCACCGGAAGCTATCCGTCCTGGGTGCTCTACCCGTGCGCGCTCGGCATGATGGTGCTGTCCAAATCGTTCTCGGTGCTGCGCAGCGCGGTCACTCCGCGCGTGTTGCCGCCGTCGATCGACCTGGTCCGGGTGAACTCGCGGCTGACGACGTTCGGTCTGCTCGGCGGCACCGTCGTGGGCGGCGGGATCGCTGCGGGCGCCGAGTATCTGTTCAACGTCGCGCAACTGCCCGGCGCGCTGTATGTGGTGGTCGCCGTCACGGTGGCCGGCGCCGTGCTGTCGATGCGGATCCCGAAGTGGGTGGAGGTCACCGAAGGTGAGGTGCCCACGACGCTGAGCTACCACGGTCAGTCGGGCGGTGGTGCCGGCGAGCTGCGCCGTCACCCCGACAAGCCCAAGGCCGAGCGACAACCCCTGGGTCGCAACACCATCACCGCGCTGTGGGGCAACTGCACCATCAAGGTGATGGTCGGCTTCCTGTTCCTCTATCCCGCGTTCGTCGCCAAGTCGCACGACGCCAGCGGCTGGGAACAGCTGCTCATCCTCGGCCTGATCGGCGCCGCGGCCGGCATCGGCAACTTCGGCGGCAACATCGCTGCCGCCCGGCTCAAGCTGGGCCACCCCGCACAACTGGTGGTGCGGGCCGCGACCGCGGTGACGGTCGTCGCGCTGGCCGCCGCGCTCACCGGAAACCTTCTGGTGGCCGCCGGGGCCACGCTCGTCACCTCCGCCGCCAGCGCCATCGCCAAGGCCTCCCTCGACGCCTCCCTGCAGGATGACCTTCCCGAGGCGTCCCGGGCCTCGGCCTTCGGCCGCTCCGAATCGGTGTTGCAGCTGGCCTGGGTGGCCGGCGGTGCGACCGGAGTGCTGATCTATACAGACCTCTCAGTCGGGTTCACTACGATCACGGCCGTGCTGATACTCGGTCTCGCGCAGACAATCGTGAGCTATCGCGGCGAATCGCTGATTCCCGGCCTCGGCGGCAACCGCCCGGTGCTGGCCGCTCGACAAGGCGGCAGCAGGTGAAGCGCACCGTGATGATCCTGGCCGCCGTCGTGGTCCTGGCCATCGCCGGCACCGGCGTCGGAATCTGGAAGCTCAGCCGCGGCCATGGCGATCAACTGCCGCAGATCAGCGCCTACTCACACGGGCACTCGGTGCGCATCGGCCCGTTCCAGTACTGCCAGGTGCTCAACCTCGACGACTGCGTCGACCCGCAGGAGACCGGCGAGCTGCCGGTCCGCGAGGACAACCCGGTACAGCTCTCGGTATCCAGCGCGATCGCGCGGGCACCGTGGCGGCTGCTGCGGGTCTACGAGAACCCGATCGACACCACGGTCTCGTACTACGCGCCCAAGACCACCCTGGCCGTCACCATCCCGACCGTCGACCCCAACCGCGGCCGGCTCACCGGATTGGCCGTCCAACTGTTGACCCTGGTGCAGGACCAGGACGGCAAAGAGTTCGCGCTGCCGCACGCCGAGTGGTCGGTGAGCACCGTCTGGCCGCAGAAACCGGCGTCAGCCCGCTGAGTGCCCGGCCGGTACTCGCTCCCCCTCGGGCGTCGGCCCCGGCGGGGTACCGTCGCCGAAAGGCCTGCCGCCCAACGCTTCCCGGCCATGTGGCGTAAGCCAGTTGGCCAGATCCGGACCCTTGGGCACGATCTGCGTCGGGTTGATGTCGGAATGCACGATGTAGTAGTGCTGCTTGATCTGGACGAAGTCGATGGTGTCGCCGAACCCCGGCGTCTGGAACAGATCGCGGGCATAGGCCCACAACACCGGTAGCTCGCTGAGCTTGGACCGGTTGCACTTGAAATGGCCGTGATACACCGGATCGAAGCGGGCCAGCGTGGTGAACAACCGGACGTCGGCCTCGGTGATGGTGTCGCCCACCAGATACCGCTGCGTGCTCAGCCGTTCGCTCAGCCAGTCCAGCGCGGCGAACAACCGGTCGTAGGCCTTGTCGTAGGCCTGCTGTGAACCGGCGAAACCGCAGCGGTACACGCCGTTGTTGACCTCGGTGTAGATCCGTTGGGCCACCTCGTCGATCTCGGCACGCAACGGCTCGGGATACAGCTGCGGGGCACCGTCGCGGTGAAACTCCGTCCACTCGGTGGAGAAGTCCAGCGTCATCTGGGCGTAGTCGTTGGTCACCACCTCACCCGTGGCCACCTCGACGATCGCGGGCACGGTGATGCCCTTCTCGTAGTCGCCGAACCGCTTGAGGTACGCGTCGCGCAACCGCGGGATCTTCAGCACCGGATCGACCCCACCGGGGTCGAGGTCGAACGTCCAGCTGCGCGCGTCGTGCGTCGGGCCGCAAAAGCCGATGGACAGCGCATCTTCCAAGCCCAACAACCGGCGCACGATGATCGTTCGATTGGCCCACGGACAGGCTCGCGCCACGATCAACCGATAACGGCCGGCCTCGACGGGGTAGCCGTCAGCACCATTGCGCGTGATGCGCGTGGTGATGTAGTTGGTGTCGCGGTTGAATTCGCCGCTGCCGCTCGCGACGTAGGAACCCTGAGCCATGCCCCCAGTGTTCCCGCCGAGCTGCTAGGCGTCGAGCTCCTGCGCGACGGCCTTGACCACCTCGGACACTCGCCGGGCCACCTTGCGGTCGGGGTAGCGCCCCTTGCGCAGCTCAGGCTGAACGATGTCCTCGAGCAGCGTGATCATGTCCGAGACCATGCCGTGCAGTTCATCGGGTGTGTGCTTGTGCTCGGGACGCTCGGCTTCACGCCGGCTGCGGCTCAGGCTCGGCGGCGGGTCGATGAGCTTGAGGCTCAACGCCTGCGGGCCGCGCCGTCCGGCGGCCACACCGAACTCCACGCGCTGACCGGCCTTGAGGGTCTCGACGCCCGCGGGCAACGCCGAGGACCGCACATAGACGTCCTCGCCCTCTTCCTGGGACAAAAAGCCGAAGCCCTTTTCAGCGTCGTACCACTTAACCTTGCCGGTCGGCACTGCTCTCACCCGCTCGTCGTTTGTCAGAACTACCTACACACATAAAGACCGCGTCCCGACGGCGCCGGGACGCGATGCAGCGATCTTACTCGGAGTCGGCCAGGCGGTTCACCTCGATTACTCGGTAGGCTTGCAGCACCTCTAAAGGAGAGATACGCCGCATATGCGAGTGATACTGAACATCATCTGGTTGATCTTCGGCGGCCTGTGGTTGGCGCTGGGCTATCTGCTGGCCGCGTTGATCTGTTTTGTCCTGATCATCACGATCCCGTTCGGGTTCGCGTCCCTGCGCATCGCCTCCTACGCCCTGTGGCCGTTCGGCCGCACCATCGTCGACAAACCGGGGACCCGGCCCGGCGCCCTGATCGGCAACATCATCTGGGTACTGCTGTTCGGCATCTGGCTCGCCATCGGCCACCTGGTCAGCGCGGCCGCCATGGCCGTCACCATCATCGGGATCCCGCTGGCGCTGGCCGATCTGAAGATGATCCCCGTGTCACTGGTGCCGCTGGGCAAGGAGATCGTTCCCGTCGACTCGGTGAAGGTGCCGGCATGACGCTGACCTCACTCGGACTGCCGACCGTGACCCGCCAGCCGCTCGAGCCGGCCCCGACCAGCGGCCCGCTGGTCGACACCTACGGCCGGGCGGCCACCGACCTGCGGGTCTCGCTGACCGACAAGTGCAATCTGCGCTGTACCTATTGCATGCCCGCCGAGGGCCTCGACTGGTTGCCCGGCGAAGCGCTGCTCAGCACCGACGAGCTGAGCCGACTGCTGCGCATCGCGGTGACCCGGCTGGGCATCACCAGCGTGCGGTTCACCGGCGGTGAGCCACTGGTCACCCGTCATCTCGAGGACGTGGTGGCCGCCGCGGCCGCCTTGTCACCCCGACCCGAGATCACCCTGACCACCAACGGCATCGGCTTGGCCCGACGGGCGGCAGGCCTCAAAGACGCCGGGCTGAACCGGATCAACGTGTCCCTGGACAGCGTCGACGCCGCCCACTTCGCCCGGATCACCCGCCGGGACCGGCTCGCCGATGTGCTCGACGGGCTGGCCGCGGCCAAGGCGGCCGGGTTGGATCCGGTGAAAGTCAACGCCGTACTCGATCCGGTGTCCGGACTGGACGACGCGGTGACCCTGCTCGGCTACTGCCTGGATCACGGATACCAGCTGCGGATCATCGAGCAGATGCCGCTGGACGCCGGGCACACCTGGCAGCGCGGCACGGTGATCGACGCCGACACGATCTTGGCGACCCTGGGCCGCCACTTCGATCTTCGGCCTTCGGAGGCGCCGCGCGGATCGGCCCCCGCCGAGCTGTGGCAGGTGGCCGCGTCTGCGGCCCATCCCGCCGGCACCGTCGGGGTGATCGCCTCGGTGTCGCATGCCTTCTGCTCGGCCTGTGACCGCACCAGACTGACCGCCGACGGCCAGATCCGCAGTTGCCTGTTCTCGACCGCGGAGAGCGATCTGCGGGCGTTGTTGCGTGGCGGAGCCTCCGACGACGCGCTCGAGGCCGCCTGGCGGACGGCAATGTGGGCCAAGCCGGCGGGGCACGGCATCAACGACCCCGATTTCGTCCAACCTGTCCGGCCGATGAGCGCGATCGGCGGCTAGATGACACCCCAGACAACTGCCGTCACAATCCGTTATTTCGCCGCTGCCGCGGCCGCAGCCGGAGTTGATACGGAAACGTTAGATTTGGCGAGCGACGCGACGATCGCCACGCTCGTCGAGCACCTCAGCGAGCGCGACGCGGAACTCGCCCGAGTATTAAAGCGCTGCTCATACCTGTCGGACGGGGTGGCCGTCCGCGATATGGGCAAGCCAGTCTCAACGCTTCAAACGCTGGATGTGTTACCCCCCTTCGCCGGCGGCTAACGTGATTCCCGTCACATAACGAAATGGTCACGAGCTGGCTACGGCGGGGTGGAGCTCCGCTCTCACCTGCGAGAACGCGGCGGTAACCAGCACCTTTAAACAACTTTTAATGTTTGCTCGCGGGGAAAACGCCCGAGGCCGTCAAAGGTGACGCGGTAGCCGGGAACAGTTACCGTTCATTTCCAAGTCAACCGACCCTAATCAGTTGACCCACCCCATCCCGGTAGCGCCGAGCTCCATCCACCGGGCGGGGGTTACGACGAACACCAGGATGGAGGCGGGGGACCCAACCGGTCCACCGATTTATCAGGACCAGGAATCGCGTGCGGTTCCTTGGGGTGAAGCCGCCGTCGTTTCGACGACGCCGGCCGGGTGACCTCTCCCACCCGAACCCGACAGCTGACCTCGTGGGCGCATACGAGAGGAATCCTCACGCTTATGAGTGGACGGCACCGCAAGCCCACTTCATCGTCGTCAGCAAAAAGCGTCGCCAAAATCGCCTTCACCGGGGCTGTGCTCGGTGGCGGCGGCCTGGCGATGGCCGGCCACGCGATGGCCGCGACCGACGGCGAATGGGACCAGGTAGCCCGCTGCGAGTCCGGCGGCAACTGGGCCATCAACACCGGTAACGGCTACCACGGTGGTCTGCAGTTCTCCCCCAGCACGTGGTCCTCCCACGGCGGCGGCGAGTACGCACCCACCGCCTACCTGGCCACCAAGGAAGAACAGATCGCCGTGGCCGAGCGCGTGCTCGCCAGCCAGGGCAAGGGCGCATGGCCCACCTGCGGGCGCGGCCTTTCCAGCGCCACCCCGCGCAACGTCGTGGCCGAGCCCGAGGCAGCCCCGCTGGATGCGCCCGAGGTGAACGGTGAACTTCCGCCGCCGCCCGACGCGCCGCCCCCGGCACCCGAGGCCGCCCCGATGGACGCCCCGCTGCCGCCTGCCCCCGAAGCCTTGCCGCCGGCACCCGAGAACCTGCCGCCGGCACCTGAAGCCTTGCCGCCGGCTCCCGAGGCTCCGGCACCCGAGGCCGCCCCGATCACCGATGCCGCACTGCAGGCGCCGGCTCCCGAGGCCCCCGCTCCGGCCCCTGAGGCCCCGGCTCCCGAAGCGGCGCCTGCGCCCGCACAGCCGGTCAGCTACGTCGATCAGATCCAGCAGGCCATCGAGAATCAGGGCCTCGACGGCAACATCGTCATCAGCGGCTGAGTTTCAGGCCGAACCGACCCATTCGTCGGTGCCGTCGGAGAAGTACTGGTGTTTCCACACGGGTAGCCGCTCTTTGACGGTGTCGACGAGTAGGGCGCAGGTTTCGAACGCCGCCCTGCGATGGTCTGCTGCCACGGCGGCCACCAGGGCGGCGTCGCCGATCTGCAGGGTGCCGATGCGGTGGCTGACCGCGATCGCCCGCACCCCCTCGGCCTGCGCGGCGACCTCCGCGGCCACCTCCTGCAGGGTCTGCAGGGCATTCGGATGCGCGGAGTAATCCAGCCGCGTGACCGAACGGCCGCCGTCGTGATCACGCACCACCCCGGAGAAACCGACCACCGCCCCGGCCGCCTCATGGGCCACCAGCGCCTCGTATTCGGTCAGCGAAATCGGTGTCTCGGTCAAATCGACCCGCACGACTGTCGCACTCATCTGGCATGGTCCTTCCCACCGAGCTGGTCCAACGCATGCTCCAGCACGCCGGCGAGCACGCCAAGGCCGTCCTTGACCCCACCGGCTGATCCGGGCAGGTTGACGATCAGGGTTTGTCCGGTGACACCGCACACACCGCGGGAGAGCACCGCGGTCGGAACCTTGTGCACACCGGCGCGGCGGATGGCATCGGCCAGGCCGGGGATCTGATAGTCGAGCACCGAGACCGTCGCCTCAGGGGTGGCGTCGGTGGGTGAGATGCCGGTACCGCCCGAGGTGATGATCACGTCGACACGTTCGGACAGCGCGGCGCGCAACGCATCACCGACGGCATGCCCGTCGGGCACCACCATCTGCTCGGTGACGTCATAGCCACGGTCGGACAGCCAACCGACGATCAGCGGTCCGGTCCGGTCGTCGTATACCCCGGCCGCGGCTCGGGTGGAGGCGATGATGACGCGGGCCGAACGCGTCACTGCTTCGTGTTTTCCTACGTTCTTTCCCACAGTCCCGTTTTACCGCCTTCTTTGCGCACCACTTTGATGTCGTCGATGCGTGCGGCGGGGTCGACTGCCTTGATCATGTCGTAGAGCGTCAGCGCCGCCACGCTCACCGCGGTCAGCGCTTCCATCTCGACGCCGGTGCGGTCGGTGCTGCGCACGGTGGCGGTGATGGCCACCGCCCCCTCGCCGGGATCGAAATCCACGTCCACGCCGGTCAGCGCCAACTGGTGGCACAGCGGGATCAGGTCGGGAGTCCGCTTGGCGGCCAGGATCCCGGCCACACGCGCCGTGGCCAGGGCATCACCTTTGGGCAATCCGCCCGAGGCGATGAGGGCCACCACATCCGGCCGGGTGTGCAGCGTCCCGGTAGCCACCGCGGTGCGCTTCGTGACGTCCTTGGCCGTGACGTCGACCATGTGCGCCGCGCCGGAGGAGTCGAGATGCGACAGCTCCACCGTTACCGGTTGACGACGGTTGCCGACTGGATGAAGGGCAGTTCTTCGGCCGGCAGCGGAAAGGTCACGTCACCGAACGGGGACAGCGCGCCGGTGCGGTCGGTGGCGAGCTCGCTGACGGCATGATCGTCACCGTCGGAGAGCACGGGCCAGCCATTGTCGACGTAATGGTTCTTCTTCTTGTCAGCCACGCCCCACATTGTGGCAGGCCGCCGATCTGGTGGCGATACCGGCGCGGTGCACCGCCCGAAGTAGCTTTACGCTGGTCAGGATATGACCGCCGCAAAGACCCCCGGAATCCCGTTGGGTGCCTGGCTGTCCGACCTCGATGACTCGGGTCTCATCCGCCTGCTGGAGCTGCGGCCCGATCTGAGCCAGCCGCCACCAGGAACGATCGCCGCCCTGGCCGCACGTGCCACCTCACGGCAATCGGTCAAGGCTGCCACCGACGCCTTGGACTTCCTGCGGCTGGCCGTCCTCGATGCGCTGCTGGTCCTGCATGCCGACGCCCACGCGGTCGCGGTGACGCAGCTGACCGAGCTGCTGGGCGGGCGGGTCGGCGCGGAGGAACTGACCGCGGCGTTGGACGATCTGCGCGAGCGGGCCCTCCTATGGGGCCAGTCCGAGGTCCGGGTGGCCGCCGAGGTGGCCTCGGGGCTGCCCTGGCATGTCGGCCAGGCCACCGTCGAGGGGTCCGAGCTCAGTGCCGACGAGATCGCCGCGCGGCTCGGTGGGCTCGATGATCCGCAGAACGATCTGCTGGCCCGCCTGTTGGAGGGTTCACCCGTCGGCCGTACCCGCGACGCGGCACCGGGCACGCCGCCCGACCGGCCGGTGCCGCGGTTGGTGGAGGCCGGGCTGCTGCGCCGGATCGACGACGAGACGGTGATCCTGCCCCGGTTGGTCGGGCAGGCCATGCGCGGGGAGGCGCTCGGCCCGACGGAGTTGACCGCACCGGTGTTGCAGACGTCGACCACCACGCCGGCCGACGTGGATGCGGTGGCCGCCGGTGCCGCCATCGACCTGCTGCGCGAGATCGAGCTGATCATCGAAACCCTGGGCAGCGCACCGGTTCCCGAGCTACGCGCCGGCGGACTGGGCGTGCGCGACGTCAAAAGGCTGGCCAAGATCACCGGCATCGACGAGCCGCGGTTGGGACTGTTGCTGGAGCTCACGGCCGGTGCCGGGCTGATCGCGGCCGGGATGCCGGACCCCGACCCGGGTGACGGCGCCGGCCCCTACTGGGCGCCGACGGTGGCCGCCGATCGCTTCGTCGAAGCCACGACTGCGGCCCGCTGGCAATTGCTGGCCTCGACCTGGCTGGACCTGCCGGCGCGGCCGGCCCTGATCGGCAGCCGCGGGCCGGACAATAAACCCTTTGCCGCCCTGTCGGATTCGTTGTACTCGACGGCCGCTCCCCTGGACCGCCGCCTACTGTTGAGCGTGCTGGCCGACCTGCCGCCGGGCACCGGGATCGACGCTGGCGAGGCCTCCCGCGCGATGATCTGGCGCCGCCCGCGCTGGGCGGTGCGGCTGCAGCCCGGCACGATCGGCGGGTTGCTGACCGAGGCCCACGCGCTGGGCATGGTCGGCCGCGGGGCGATCAGCACACCGGCGCGCGGCATGCTGGCCGGCGACGCCGACGAGGACGTGCTGGCCGCGATGGCCAAGGCACTGCCGAAACCGCTCGACCACTTCCTGCTTCAGGCCGATCTCACCGTGATCGTGCCCGGCCCGCTGGAACGGGATCTGGCCGAGCATCTTGCCGAGGTCGCCACCGTGGAATCGGCGGGCGCGGCCATGGTCTACCGGATCAGCGAGACCTCCATCCGACGCGCGCTCGACGCCGGCCGGACGGCCGGCGAACTGCACGCGCTGTTCGACAAACATTCGAAAACCCCGGTGCCGCAAGGCCTGACCTACCTGATCGACGACGTCGCACGCCGCCACGGCCAGCTGCGCGTCGGTATCGCCGCGTCGTTCCTGCGGTGCGAGGATCCCGCCCTGCTGGCCCAGGCCGTCGCCTCGCCGGGAGCCGACCGCCTCGAGCTCCGATTGCTCGCCCCCACCGTGGCGGTGTCGCAGGCGCCGATCGCCGATGTACTCACGGTGCTGCGCGAGGCCGGTTTCGCCCCCGCGGCCGAAGACTCCACCGGCACCGTCGTCGACATCAGGGCGCGCGGCGCGCGCGTCGTCGCCCCGACCCGGCGTCGCGTCTACCGTCCGCCCACCCCGCCGACGGCCCAGACGCTCGGCGCGATCGTCGCGGTGCTGCGCAAGGTGGCCGCCGGCCCGTTCTCCAGCGTGCGACTGGACCCGGCCATGGCCATCACCCAGTTACAAGACGCCGCGATCAACCAGACCTCGGTGGTGATCGGCTACGTCGACCCGGCGGGGGTGGCCACCCAACGCGTGGTCTCCCCGATCAACGTGCGCGGTGGCCAGCTGACCGCGTTCGACCCGGCGGCCGGGCGGGTACGCGAGTTCGCGATCCACCGGGTGACCTCGGTGGTCTCCGCCGACGACTGAGGGTGCCGGACTCCGCGGCGCTTACGCTGAAGATCGCGGTCACCAGGTGGCTGCGATCTTCAACCTTGTGCTCGGCGCAGCGCTGCGCACCGCTGACCCCCGGCTAGTCGCACCGATTCGGAATAATGGACGCCGATGACTTTCCTACGAGGAGCCCGGGATGACTGACGGCCCACTGATCGTGCAGTCCGACAAGACGGTGCTGCTCGAAGTCGACCACGAGCAGGCTGGTGCGGCGCGCGCGGCGATCGCGCCGTTCGCCGAGCTCGAGCGCGCGCCCGAGCATGTGCACACCTACCGCATCACGCCGCTGGCCTTGTGGAACGCCCGGGCGGCCGGCCATGACGCCGAGCAGGTGGTCGACGCGCTGGTGTCCTTCTCGCGGTATCCCGTGCCGCAACCGCTGCTCGTCGACATCGTCGACACCATGGCCCGCTACGGGCGGCTGCAGCTGATCAAGCATCCGGCACACGGATTGACGCTGGTCAGCCTGGACCGCGCGGTGCTGGAAGAGGTGCTGCGCAACAAGAAGATCGCCCCGATGCTGGGCGCGCGCATCGACGACGACACCGTGATCGTGCACAACAGCGAACGCGGCCGGGTCAAGCAGATGCTGCTCAAGATCGGCTGGCCGGCCGAGGACCTCGCCGGCTATGTCGACGGCGAGGCCCACCCCATCGAGCTGGCCCAGGACGGCTGGGCCCTGCGCGACTACCAGGAGATGGCGGCCGACTCCTTCTGGGCGGGCGGCTCCGGTGTGGTGGTGCTGCCCTGCGGTGCCGGTAAGACGCTGGTGGGCGCGGCCGCGATGGCCAAGGCGGGCGCGACGACGCTGATCCTGGTCACCAACACCGTGGCCGGCCGGCAGTGGAAACGTGAACTGGTGGCCCGCACCTCGCTGACTGAGGACGAGATCGGCGAGTACTCAGGCGAGAAGAAGGAGATCCGCCCGGTCACCATCGCGACTTACCAGGTGATCACCCGGCGCAGCAAAGGCGAATACAAGAACCTCGAGATCTTCGACACCCGCGACTGGGGGCTGATCATCTACGACGAGGTGCACCTGCTGCCCGCACCGGTGTTCCGGATGACCGCCGACTTGCAGTCGCGCCGGCGGCTGGGCCTGACCGCGACGCTGATCCGCGAGGACGGCCGCGAAGGCGACGTGTTCTCGTTGATCGGGCCGAAGCGCTACGACGCCCCGTGGAAGGACATCGAGGCCCAGGGCTGGATCGCACCGGCGGAATGCATCGAGGTGCGGGTGACGATGACCGACAACGAGCGCATGCTCTACGCCACCGCCGAACCCGAGGAGCGCTACAAGCTGTGCTCGACGGTGCACACCAAGATCGCCGTCGTGCGCTCGATCCTGGAACGTCATCCCGGCGAGCCGACCCTGGTGATCGGCGCCTACCTGGATCAGCTTGAGGAACTCGGCGAGGAACTGGGCGCCCCGGTGATCCAGGGGTCAACGAAGAACGCCGAACGCGAGGCGCTGTTCGACGCGTTCCGCCGCGGGGAGATCTCCACCCTGGTGGTCTCGAAGGTGGCGAACTTCTCCATCGACCTACCGGAAGCCTCTGTGGCCGTTCAGGTTTCGGGCACCTTCGGGTCCCGGCAGGAAGAGGCACAACGCCTGGGCCGATTGCTGCGGCCCAAGGCCAACGGTGGCGGGGCGGTGTTCTACTCAGTGGTCTCGCGGGACTCGCTGGACGCGGAATACGCCGCCCACCGGCAACGGTTCCTGGCCGAGCAGGTCGTCGGCGTCTTTGATGATGTACCCGTAACCCTGCTCGGCCCGGCGATCTGACGGCGCGACGGAGTTCTTAGCGGCGAGGTCAGCAGCGTCGTCGCACATTGGCGCATCGAACTGCCTGCGCGCGTGGCTACTATCGACTCACCGATTTCGCACGAGGGGATTCAACGGTGACATATGGAAGCGGCGGCGATTACCCGCCGCCAGCCGGCCAACAGTGGGGCGGCGCCGAGGGACTGCCCCCTAATTACCCCGGCTATCCGCAACAACCACCGACGCCCCGGAGGCGCAAGAGCCCGTGGCTGTGGATCCTCGGACTCACCGCGGTCGTCGTGGTCATGGTCGTGGTCATCACCGTCGTGACCAAAACCGTTGCTTCCAAGAATGACGACGATGCGCAAGCCCAGCAAAGCACCATCGTGATATACGAGGTAACCGGTGCAGTCGGGACCGTGGAGCTTTCGTATCGGGACTCAGAGCGTCAGGCGCGCCCGGCGACAGTCCCCCTCCCATGGCGCAAGGAAGTGATACTTCACGGCGCGGACGCTTACTTCGATGTCTCCGCGCGAACAGCAGACGGGTCCGACCAAGAATTGGCCTGCCGGGTAACCGCTAATGGGCAGACAATCGCTGAGGAGCGCACGGTCAGTGGCTTAATTGGCTGCGTGGGTCGTCTGAACGAACACTGATCAGATTTTTTATACATCAGGGCTCGTCGTGCCCGTACCGGGTCGCGAACACCTCGGCGATCTTCTCGTCCGCCTGATCAGGCGACGGCAGATTGATATCCCGGTTCAGAATGGAACTCCATTCCGATCGGTCATGTCCCATCCGGGTCATGCCCTCCAGCAAGAAGGTGTGCGCCACTGATCGCGCCTTGAGTTGTGCCAACTCGGCGATCACCTGTATCTCCTCTGCGAGTTCGTGTTCGGTCATTCTGACGACGCTCGCATCGAGATCTATCCGTTGAACCGGCCCGGTGAAGTACGCGGTGGCCGAGATCGTGCCCGCCGGGTTCGTCACGGTGAAAACCGGATCCTCCAACGTCTCCCCCGCATAGAGGGCGCCGTCCAGGCCGTCACGATCGTCGCAGAACTCTTCGTCGTCAGGCGCGAAGATGTCCAGCGCCCCGAGCGCATCGCTGTCCTGCGCGCCAGCGACGTAATCGTCCTCCAGGTCGTCGTCGTCCCACGAGTCACCGCTCACAGGCGCGCCGCCCTAAACTCAGCCTCCGGGCCGCATCTGCCCATCAATAGTGTCCTTTGCTTGTCTGTCGATCTCCTCGTACGTTGCCGCCGCGTGCTCAAGCTTCACGGCGAGGTCCTCGGACTGCGATTGAGTCAGGAAGGTCGCACGTCCACGTTCGTCCACAGCACGCTGGAGCGCCTTAGAGGTGTCATCACAGACGGTCCCGTGAGTTTTCTTCACATACTCACCGACCTGCGCCGGTTTGAAACGCGCATCCCAGACAGCATCTGCGACCTGTTGTTGCTGGTATGCCAGCAATCGAACGTACGCCGCGTTGACCTTCAGGGAACCCAACGGTGCGCTCATCGTCATCTCCTCGCACGTGGCGGCTTTGGCGGGTCAAAGTCGTTTGCGGAGTCCGAAATGGTGACACCGTCCGCGAGCCTCTTATATTCATCGCCCACCTGGGCGACAGCCTGCGCGATAGCGTCCGCCTCATCTTGCATTCCTTCGTACTCCGGAATGGCGAGTGCCAGTGTGCTCGAAACCATGATGGTCTCCATCAGATACTGTGCAGCCTTTCCTTGACGGCCGAATGCTCCGAAGTACTTCGTGAATTCGCCGAAGTCCGCCAAGCTTTTGTGATGGTTCTCCAGCGATCTGCGTACCGGGGGAAGCAGATTCGCCTCGGCGCTTATCAATGTGTGAAGTCGGCTATCCAGATCAGCGAGCGTTACCACGCGACTCTTTTGTTGGTCGTTCTTTGCGGAGTACCGGCCAGCCGCATCACTGTCCGACCATTCGTCGCTGGGAAACGCGCCGTCAACCAGAGGGAGGGCGGCCTTGAAAACCCGACCCGACTCGAGGAAACTCATCCCATCCTCCGGCTGACCCTCACCACAGGATTTGAGCATCTTCTCGATGCGCTTCTGACCCTGTTCAAGGATCTCAGTTGGGGCGATGACCAAGACACCAGCGCGGTCACCGACTTGCTTCGCAACCTCGCCGAGCTTAGGCAGCCCGAGGGTATCGGCGATCTCTTTGACCCATTCGGCGGTGTCTTTGACCTTCTCCGCCACTTCCGATACGCCGTCGACAAACTTGTCGATGATGCCAAAAGGTTCCACTGCACCCCCCTTCCGTACAGTCAACGCTAGCCGCAGCAGAGCGGGGCGAAATACACCGATTTTCCGAATCGGCTGACGAGAAGCGCCAACGCACACAGCGTGGAAATGGCAAGTCGGTGAACGCGGTGATCCAAGTACCACCTGAGTGAATGGGTACAAGGACTCACCACGGACACCGCCAGAGGCCTACCTCTAGGTGTGCGGTCCCGTTGCCTTGACCACCGTCAACAGCACCACGGAATCTTCCAGCGCCTGCAGGCTGTGCCGGGTGCGCGGGATCACGATGTGATCGCCCTTCGAACCTTCCCAGCTGGCCTCGGCATTGGCCAGCTTCACCCGGCCCTCGATCACCTGCAGGGTGGCCTCTCCGGGGCTCTCATGCTCGTCCAGGCCGGTGCCCGCGGTGAGCGCGATCAGCGTCTGACGCAGCGAGTGTTCGTGACCGCCGTAGACGGTGTGGGCACTGCGCCCGTTGCTTGCGGAGCGGGCCGTCTCCAACTGCTGGCGGGCAACTGCGGTGAGCGAGATCTTCTCCATAGTCAACGATCGTGCCATCCCTCGTCCGGCGATGGTGAGCAGTACCGATAACGCTAGGCCGAAGCGAGTTGCGCCTTGACCCGGCGGGACAGGTCATCGGCGAGGATCTCGGCCTGACCATCGAGCAGGCCGGTGACGGCCTGGGCCGCGACCACCGCTGGGTCGGTTTTCTGGTCGGCCGGGATGTAGGAGACCATGTCGGTGTCCATATAGCCGACGTGCAGGGCCGTCACGTGAATTCCGCGGGGCGCCAGTTCGGTTCGCAGGGCGTCGGTCAACGCCCACGCGGCGGCCTTGGCCGCGGAATACGCCCCGGACGTCGGCGGGTGATACCAGGACAGCACCGACAACACGTTGAGGATGGCCCCGCCACCGTTGCGTTCGATGATCGGGACGAATTCGCGGGTGACGTTGAGCGTGCCGAAGTAGTGCGTCTCCATCTCGGCGCGGATGTCCTCGATCGGCCCGGTCAACAACTGCGCCCGCGTCGAGATCCCGGCATTGTTCACCAGCACCGTCACGTCGTCGGCGACGGCAGCTGCGCGACGCACCGATTCCGGATCGGTGATGTCGAGCTGTATCGGGATCGCGCCGGGCAGATCAACCGTCTCCGGATTTCTCGCCGCCGCATAGACCTTTGCCCCACGGGCCAACAGCTCAGCCGCCAGATGTCGCCCCAGGCCCCGGTTGGCGCCGGTGACCAGGGCGGTGATGTTGTTCGTCATGGCACTGACAACACCGGTGCCGACGGCGAACATCCCTTCCGGTGGAAGGCAATACCTCGAAGCTGCGAGGTATTCGGTCATGGCTCTTCGAACGAATTGCCCCGCACGATGAACCGATGCGCCATCATGCACACGTCGCCCGCACCGCCGCCGTGCTGGCCGCCGCCATGGGGATCGGCCGGTTCGTCTACACCCCCATCCTGCCGTTGATGACCGCGCAGGCCGGGGTAAGCGCTCACACCGCCGCCGACCTCGCCACCGCGAACTACGTCGGCTATCTGGTCGGTGCGCTGGCCGGAACGGTCTGGCCGCGCCTGGCCCGATCGATGTTCGCGTGTCGGCTGTGCCTGGTCGCGCTGATCGTCAGCCTGGCGGCAATGCCGTTGACCACCAACGCCATTGGCTGGATCACGCTGCGCACGCTGGCCGGAATCACCAGCGCGCTGGTGTTCGTCATCGCGGTCAACACCATGATGGAGCACCTGCACGCCCACCCGGCGCACCTCGCCGGGTGGGGGTTCGGCGGGGTCGGCGCGGGCATCGCACTCTCGGCGGTGCTGGTGCTCGCCGCCGGAGATTGGCAGGTGGCCTGGTGGGCGGCCGCAGCGGTGGCCGCGGTGCTCAGCCTCGCCGCCTGGTCAATGCACCCGGCGCCGGATACCGCGACAACCGGTGCCGAAGCTCGAAACCGTCCGCCGCACGGCGCCTTCGCACTGCTGCTGGTCAGCTACACCTTGGAAGGCATCGGTTACATCATCGCCGGCACCTTCCTGGTGGCCGCCGTCGCGCAAGGCACGCCGAGCTGGCTGGGTGGTGGAGCCTGGCTGGTGGTGGGGTTGGCCACCGTCCCGTCCGCGGCGCTGTGGGCCGCGCTGAGCACCCGGTGGTCGCATCCGGCGCTGCTGATGGCGGCGCTGGGCGTGCAGGCCGCCGGGATCGCCGTCGCGGGACTGGCCGGCGGGGTGAGTGCGGCGCTCACCGGCGCCGTGCTGTTCGGCGGGACCTTCATCGGGGTGAGCACGCTGGCCCTGGCCGCCGGACGGCTGCTGCGCTATCCGCGGGCCGTCGCGCTGCTCACCGCCGGGTATTCGGCCGGGCAGATCCTCGGACCGATCGTGGTGACACCACTGCTGCACCACGGTTTCCGTCCGGCCCTGGTGGTTGGCGCACTGGTCGTGTCAATCGCCGCGTTGGTGGCCGGGGTGATGCGGATCATCGGGTGGCAGCCACACATCCGCGTCGTCGAGCCCGAAATCGCCGACGCCGCGGGTGAACTCGTCGACCACGGCCAGTACGGCCGGACTGGCCTCGTCCCGGCGCCACACCAGCGACCAGGTCCACAACGGTGAGGGAGCCACCACCGGGCGGCGTACCAGCCCGGTGGGCAGTGCGGTGGTCTGCCCCTTGGGATTGTTGAGCACCGGACGACGCAGCCGGCGGACGTGCTCGAAGAAGGTGGGCCCGGTGACGCCGCCGTCATCGGTGCGCATCACCGGTGCGCCGACGGCGGCGGCGAACTGTTCGCCGTAGCGATTCCACGACGACCAGCTGGCCGCATCCGAATCGATGAGCACCGTGGTGTCGCCGGCGGTCACCGGTGATTCGTCGGTGCCGGGACACAACGCGTACAGCCGGTCCACCCCGATCAGCCGAGCCTGCAGCGCCAGGGCCGCCAGATCAGCGTTCTGCACCCAGCAGATGGCCAAATCCAGGCTGCCGTCGGCCACCCGGGCGGCCTGGGTGTGTGAGGGCATCACCCAGGTGTCCACCCGTAGTTGGGCCACCCCTGCGGCGCGTTCGGCCCAGTCGGTCGGGCACCAGTTCACGTAGCCGATCCGCACCGGGTCCGACACCGCCAAACCGTGTGCCCGCCTGCGCAATTCGTCGGCCCGCTGGATCAGCGCGCGGGCCTCGGGCAGCAGCGCACCACCGGCCTGAGTGAGCGCCACCGAACGCCGGTCCCGGTCGAACAGCGTGACCTTGAGATCACGTTCGAGGGCCTTGATCTGCTGGGACAGCGACGGCCCCGCGATCCGCAGACGCTCGGCCGCCCGGCCGAAGTTCAGTTCTTCGGCGACGGTGACGAAATAGCGCAGCTGGCGCAACTCCACCGTTGCAGCGTAATAGGCTGCGCCTCTCAGCAGGGAGCCGACAGATCCCGCCGGCCGGACATGAGTCAGCGCCTCGCCGCGTTGAGCAGTGCAACCGGGCAGACCGGACAACCGAAAGGGACTGACATGAGCACCGACACCGACAACACCGCCACCCGCGTCGCCGTCATCACCGGCGCGTCCCAGGGCATCGGCGCCGGCCTGGTGGCCGCGGCATCCGGGTGAACGCGGTGGCCTTGGGCTCGATCAACACCCCGATGCACGATCCCTCCACGCACGATTTCATGGCCGGGCTGAATGGGCCAACTCGGTGAGATCGACGACGCGGTGGATGCGGTGCTGTACCTGGAGCGTGCCGGCTTTGTCACCGGCGAGATCCTGCGGGTGGACGGTGGCCAAAGTGCCGGGCACTGACGAAGGGTGGCGCATCGCTCACTATCAGGTCAGCTCAGTGCCGGAATGACCTTCTGCTCGAACAGTTCGATTCCCGACCGGTCATAGGCGGCTTCCGGGAAGTACAGGATCGCATATTCGCAACCGAGATCACGCATCCGCTGCAGCTTCTCGACGACCTGTTCCGGTGTGCCGCTTGCGGATTCCGGCGCGGTGGCGTTGGCCAGCATCGCGTCGACGGCACCCTCACCGGCGACCGGTACCTGCCGGTCCCGCAGCCGCGCGACGCGATCGGCGACGTCGGACTCCGAATCACCGATGACGGCGTTGAAGTTCGCCGAGCGCACGATGGCGTCGTAGTCGGTGCCGACGTCTTTGCAGTGCGCGGCGAGCACCTGGGATTTGTGCGCGAAGCCCTCGGGCTCGGAGGTGAAGTTGGTGTACTGCGCGTACTTGGCCGCGATGCGCAGCGTCACCTTCTCCCCGCCGCCGGCGATCCACAACGGAATTCCGTTGTCCTGCAACGGCTTGGGCGCCACGATGGCGCCGTCCACCTGATAGTGCTTTCCGTCGAAGCTGACCCGCCCGTCCCGCCAGGCGTCACGCATGATCTGCACACCCTCGTCGAGCCGGCCCAACCGCTCACCGGCCGAAGGGAAGCCGTAGCCGTAGGCACGCCACTCGTGCTCGTACCAGCCACCGCCGATACCCATCTGCACCCGGCCACCGGAGATGATGTCGGTGGTGGCGGCAACCTTGGCCAGATACACCGGATTGCGATAGCTCATCGCGGTGCACATCTGGCCCAGCTTGATCCGCGACGTCGTCGCCGCATACGCGGCCATCAGCGTCCAGGCCTCGTGGGTGGCCTCGTCGGTGGGCACCGGCACGGTGTGGAAGTGGTCGTAGACCCACAGCGAATCCCAGGCGCCGGCGTCGGCGTATGACGCCAGACCGCTCATCACCTGCCAGTGGTCTTCAGCGGGAATGTCAACGAGGTCGAGACGCCAGCCCTGCGGGATGAAGAGTCCAAAGCGCATGGATCTCGACTCTACGACGCCGATCCGTGTCGGGGAACGGGGCTAGCCTGGTTTTCATGGCCCTTTCCAAGGAAGAACGCGAACAGTTTCTGGCCGAGCCGCACATCGCCGCGTTGTCGGTGTACGCCGGCGACAAGCGCGGTCCGCTGACCGTCCCCATCTGGTACCAGTACACCCCCGGCGGTGAACCGTGGGTGCAGACGGGGTTGGGTTCCCGGAAGCACCGGTTGATCGAAGCGGCCGGGCATTTCTCGTTGATGGCCGAGCGCCTGGAGCCGTCGGTGCGGTATGTGGCCGTCGACGGTGCGGTCAGCCGGATCGAACCGTCCACCGATGAGCAGCTCGTCGAGATGGTCCGGCGGTACCTGCCGCCGGAGAAGGTGGAGCCCTACCTGGAGTTCGCCCGGCGCGAGCACGGCGAGGGCGTCACCATCTACCTCAAGCCCGAGCACTGGCTGTCCGCCGATCTGGGGTCGCTGTGAGGCCATGAGTTCGCGGCAACGCCTGTTCCGCTGGCTCTACCGGCTTGGTTTCACGCCCTGGGACGGCCATCCACTGGCGCACAGCCTGACCGGCCTGATCGAAGGTGGCTCGTTGCCCCCGGGCGCCGCGCTCGACCTGGGCTGCGGCACCGGGGACAACGCGGTGTACCTGGCCAGGAACGGCTGGCAGGTCACCGGGGTGGACTATGTGGACAAGCCGCTGAAGAAGGCGCGGGACAAAGCTGGAACGCTGCCCGTCAGATTCGTGAAAGCTGATGTGACGCAATTGAGTTCATCCGGCCTCGGAGCGGGGTTCGGGCTCATCATCGACAGCGGCTGCCTGCACGGGATGAGCGGCGCGGATCGTGACGCCTACGTCCGGGAGGTCAGTGCGGTGGCCGCGCCCGGTGCGCGGTTGTTGATCGTGGCCTTCATCCCGGGCACATCGACGGGTGTGCCGGGGATCGGTTTCGACGAGGTGCAGCGGCGCTTCAGCGACGGTTGGTCCCTGGTATCGAGCGGTGACGAGCCCGCGATGGACCACAACGGGAAGAATCCGGCGCGGTTTTATCTGTTCAGCCGTGACGGGTGAGAAGCGCAGTCACAACCCCAGCGCGGCCATCGCGCCGTCCACGGTGGTCCTGCGCAACTGCTCATAGGGCACGTCGGGGAACTGCAGGCAGCAATCCTGTAGACCACCGAAAGCGATGACGGCGCGGGTGGACTGTTCGAGGGTGGGCCGGCGGCCGAACACCAGCACGCCGAGCCGAGCGCGCCAGGCCAGCAGTTGGTCGATCAACCCCAGGTCGGCCAACGTGGTCAGCTCGGAGACGATCAGCACGAGGTCGGCGCGATGCCGGTAGTGAAAGTCGAAGTAGCCCTCGAGAAGCTCGCGTGCCGTGGCCCGCGCCGCGCCGCGCCTGCGCTCCTGCTCGTCGATGAAGGCCTCACCTTCGTCGATCAGGGGTTGCACGATGTTGCGAACCAGATCCTCCCGTGACCGGAAGTGGTAGTAGAGCGCCGGTTTCGTGATGCCGAGACGATCGGCGATGTCCTGCAGGCTGGTACGCAGCACACCCTTCTCGGCAAAAAGTTCGCGCGCCACGTCCAAGATGCGTTGGCGGGTATCCACAGCGGGCTTGGCCACGTAGCCACCCTAACTTACTTAACGATCGGTAAGCTCACGACAGGATCACTTACCGACCGTTAAGTAAGGGGCATCGTGAAGGTACTCATCTCTGGCGCCAGCATCTCCGGGCCGGTACTCGCCTACTGGCTGTCGCGACACGGTTTCGACGTCACCGTGGTCGAACGCTCACCCGCACTGCGTAAGACCGGCGGGCACGCCGTCGACCTGTTCCGCCCCGCCATGGAGATCTCCGAGCGCATGGGCGTACTGCCCGAGATCATGTCGCACGCCACCGGCACCACCCGACTCGTCGTCCACCGGCCGGGCGCCTCACGACCCGCGGAACTCGATTACCTCAAGCTCATCGGCGCCATGTCCGACCGGCACGTCGAGATCATGCGCGACGACCTCAGCGAGATCTACTACCGAGCCGGCCGCGACGATGTCGAGTATCTCTTCGGCGACACGATCACCACCATCTCCCCCGACGGTGATGTCACCTTCGAGCACAACGGGTCCCGGCGCTTCGACGTCGTGGTCGGGGCCGACGGCCTACACTCGGGCGTGCGGAGACTGACGTTCGGCGACAACATCTCCGAGAACTTCCTCGGCGGATACCTGTCGGTGGTGTCCGTGCCGAAGAACATGGCCCGCGACGGCGAGATGAGCGGCTACTTCAAACCCGGTCACATGGCCGGGATCTACACCGCCGACCACCTCGACGACGCCCGCGCGGTATTCATCTTCCGCCCGGATCGACCGCTGGACTTTGACTACCGCGACGTCGAACGCCACAAGGCGGCCCTCCGTGCGGCTTTCGCGGGGACGAGCACGGAAGTGGATCGCTGGCTCGACGAGGTGCCACGGACACCGACGTTCTACTTCGATGCGATCACCCAATTGGAGATGACGTCGTGGTCCCGAGGCCGAGTCACCCTCGTCGGAGATGCGGGCTACTGCCCCGGTCCCGCGGTCGGCGGAAGCACCAGCCTCGCGGTGTACGGCGCATACGTGTTGGCTGCCGAAATGGTGCGTGCCGGTGACGATCACGCCGCGGCGTTCGCCGCGTACGAACGCACCATGCGCGGACCGGTCGAAGGCAGCCGAAAGCTGGCCCGCGTGAACGCGAAAGCCATTGTGCCCACGAGTGGTTGGGGCATCCGCGCACTCGTCGGCGCGGGCCAGGTGATCTCGTTGCTGCCACTGGGCGTCACCCAAGCGTTGGCCCGGCTCAACACCAGAGGGGTACGGCTCTACGACACCATGCCCCTGCCGAACTGGCCTGCCGGCTGAGGACAGGCCCAGAAGGGTCGCGCTAATCGTCGATGAAGGTGACTGTCTCGTCGAGAGGGGCTCGGCCGGTACGGATGTAGTTGACCGAGGTGTCCTCGTACCCGATCGACATACCGCAGAACAGCATGAGTTCCTCCGGGGGCGACACGAACGCCGCGACAGTCTTGTAGACCTTCGCCCACGACATCTGCGGACAACTGTGCAGGCCCTCAGCGCGCAACAACAGCATGACGGTCTGGAGATACATTCCCAGGTCCGACCACTGGGGACGGCCGAGGTCGCGGTCGACGTAGCAGAACAACGCGGCGGGCGCTCCGAAGGCGTCCCAGTTCGCGATGGCGGCCCGCTGCCGGGCCTCCCAATCCGCACGTTCGATACCGAGCGCGCTGTAACGCTCCTTGCCGAACTGGGATCGACGCTCACCGTAGGGCGATTTGAGTTCAGCGGGATACATCACGTACTGCGGCTCGTCCCACGAGTCACCGGCGGCAACGCGCTCGACGGCAAGCTTTTTGAGCCGCGCAAGTGGTTCGCCGGTCACCACGAATATGCGCCAGGGCTGGATGTTCGATGCCGACGGAGCCCAGGCTGCTGCCGACAGCACGCGCTGCAACACCTCCTTCGAAACGGGCTCGTCGGTGAACCCACGCACCGCACGCCGGGTCGTCACCGCCTCATAAACGTCCACAATCACCCACCTTTCTGAGTGGACCCGATACGACCTGTGGTATCCAGCCTGATGGCGGCCGGACGCGTCCGCGCCCTTGGAAATCCGTAGTCGTGGGCGCACGCAAAAGCCCCCGACTCGCGTCGGGGGCTTTTGACGTACTGCGCTTAGCTCTCCAGCGAGGCCGGCGGCAGGAAGCGGTCGCCGTAGCGGGCGGCCAACTCCTTGGCCCGGGCCACGAAGGCCTCCTTGCCGACACCGAGCTCACCCTGGTAGCCAACGATGAACTGGGCCGAGCCACCGGTGTACGGCGGGAAGCCGATACCCATGATCGAGCCGATGTTCGCGTCAGCGGTCGAGGTGAGCACGCCCTCGTCGATGCACTTCTGGGTCTCCAGCGCCTCGGCGAACAGCATGCGGTCGATCATGTCCTGCAGCGGGATCTGCGAGGTACCCGAGTTGAAGGTCTCCCGCAGGCCGGGCCACAGCTGGGTCCGCTTGCCGTCGACGTACTCGTAGAACCCGGCGCCCTTCAGGCGCGACGGGCGACCGATCTCGATCATCTTCTCCACCACGGCCTCGGCGGGGTGCGGCACGTGCGTGCCACCGGCGGCCTCGACGCCTTCCTTGGTGGCGACGGCGATCTTGTGCATGAGCTCCAGGTTGAGCTCGTCGCTCAGCTGCAGCGGCGCCGCCGGGTAACCGGCCTGCGAACCGGCCTGCTCGATCGACGCGGGCTCCACGCCCTCGCCCAGCATGGCCAGCGCCTCGTTGACGAAGGTGCCGATCACGCGGCTGGTGAAGAAGCCGCGGCTGTCGTTGACCACGATCGGGGTCTTCTTGATGGCCAGCGTGTAGTCGAACACCCGGGCCAGCGCCTCGTCAGAGGTCTTCTCGCCCTTGATGATCTCCACCAGCGGCATCTTGTCGACCGGCGAGAAGAAGTGGATGCCAATGAAGTCCTCCTGGCGCTTGACGCCGGTCGCCAGACCGGTGATCGGCAGCGTGGAGGTGTTCGAGCCGAGCAGCGCGTTGGGCTCGACGATGTCCTCGATCTCCTGGAACACCTTGTGCTTGAGTTCCTGGTTCTCGAACACGGCCTCGATCACGAAGTCGACGCCCTTGAGATCCTGCGGGTCGGCCGTCGGGGTGATGCGAGCCAGCAGCGCCGCGATCTTCTCCTCGGTGGTCTTGCCACGCTTGAGCGCCTTGGCTTCCAGGCCCTCCGAGTACGCCTTGCCCTTCTGGGCGGCTTCGATGCTGACGTCCTTGAGGACGACGTCGTAGCCGGCCTTGGCCGACACGTAGGCGATACCGGCGCCCATCATGCCCGCGCCCAGCACACCGATCTTCTTGATCTCCTGCTTGGCGATGCCCTCCGGACGCGAGGCGCCACCGTTGATGGCCTGCAGGTCCAGGAAGAACGCCTGAATCATGTTCTTGGCGGTCTGGCCGGTGACCAGCGAGACGAAGTAACGGCTCTCGATGCGGCTGGCGGTGTCGAAGTCGACCTGCGCACCCTCGACAGCGGCGTCCAGGATGGCCCGCGGTGCCGGCATCGGGGCGCCCTTGAGCTGCTTCTTGAGCAGTGCCGGGAAGGAAGGCAGGATCGCGGCCAAGGCCGGGGTGGACGGGGTGCCGCCGGGGATCTTGTAGCCCTTGACGTCCCACGGCTGGGTGTGGGCCTCGGGGTTGGCCTTGATCCACGCCTTGGCCGCGGGGACCAATTCCTCCACGCTGCTTACCAATTCGTCAACCAGGCCCGTCTCCTTGGCCTTGGCCGGGTTGAAGCGGGTTCCCTGGCTCAGGACCTCCATGAAGGCCTTCTGGATACCGAACATGCGCACGGTGCGGGCCACGCCGCCACCACCGGGCAGCAGGCCCAGGGTGACCTCGGGCAGGCCGATCTGGCTGCCCTTGACGTCGGCGGCGATGCGGTGGTTGGTGGCCAGCGCGATCTCCAGGCCGCCGCCGAGCGCGGCGCCGTTGATGGCGGCCACGACGGGCTTGGGCAGGGTCTCCAGCTTGCGCAGGTCAGCCTTGATGGTCTCGACCATCTCGAACGCCTCAGCGGCGTCGTCGGGACCGATGTTCATCATGCCCTTGAGGTCACCACCGGCGAAGAAGGTCTTCTTCGCACTGGTGATCACCACACCGGTGATCGAATCCTGCTCGGCCACAAGTTTTTCCACGGCGTTGTGCATGGATTCCTTGTAGTGCTCGTTCATCACGTTGGCCGAACCGGTCGGGTCGTCCAACGTCAGGGTGACGATGCCGTCGGCATCCTTGTCCCACTGAATGGTGTTCTCAGCCATTGGTTTTCAGCCCTCTCAGACGCGCTCGATGATGGTGGCCACGCCCATGCCGCCGCCGATACACAGCGTGACCAGGGCACGCTTGGCGCCGCGACGCTCGAGCTCGTCGACCATGGTTCCGGTGATCATGGCGCCGGTGGCGCCCAGCGGGTGGCCCATCGCGATGGCGCCACCGTTGACGTTGAGCTTCTCGTCGGGGATGTTGAGGTCCTTCTGGAACTTCAGCACCACGGAGGCGAAGGCCTCGTTGAGCTCGAACAGGTCGATGTCATCGACGGTCAGGCCGGCGCGGTCGAGCACCTTCTTGGTGGCCGGGGTGGGGCCGGTGAGCATGATGACCGGGTCGGCACCACTGGTGGCGGTGGCCACGATGCGGGCGCGCGGGGTCAGGCCCTGGCTCTGGCCGGCTTTCTCGCTACCGATGAGCAGCAGACCGGCGCCGTCGACGATGCCGGAGCTGTTGCCGCCGGTGTGGACGTGGTTGATCTTCTCGACGTAGTGGTACTTCTGCAGCGCCACGTCGTCGAAGCCGCCCATCGCGCCGATGCCGTCGAACGCGGCCTTCAGCTTGCCGAGGCTCTCCACGGTCGTGCCGGGACGCATGTGCTCGTCGTGGTCGAGGACGACGAGGCCGTTCTGGTCCTTGACCGGGACGACGGACTTGGCGAAGTAGCCGCCGGACCAGGCCGCTGCGGCTTTCTCCTGCGAGCGGGCCGCGTAGGCGTCGACGTCGTCGCGGGAGAAGCCCTCGATGGTGGCGATCAGGTCGGCGCCGATGCCCTGCGGGACGAAGCCGATGCGGTAGTTGGTCTCCGGGTCAGAGGCCCAGGCGCCGCCGTCGGAGCCCATCGGGACGCGGCTCATCGACTCGACACCACCGGCCAGCACCAGGTCGTCCCAACCGGAACGGACCTTCTGGGCGGCCAGGTTGACGGCTTCCAGGCCGGAGGCGCAGAAGCGGTTGAGCTGGAAACCACCGGTGGTCTCGGGCAGCTTGGCCACCAGGCCCGCGGTGCGGGCGATGTCGCCACCCTGGTCGCCGACGGGTGAGACGACGCCGAGGATGACGTCGCTGATCAGCGTCTCGTCCAGGTCGGGGTAGCGGCTGCGGATCTCTTCGATCAGGCCGACGACCAGGTTGACGGGCTTGATCTCGTTGAGGGCGCCGCCGCGCTGCTTGCCGCGCGGCGTACGGATCGCCTCGTAGATGAAGGCTTCTTCGGACATGTCTGCTCCCCTGCCGTGTCGGCGTTCAGGTTCAGGTTGGGTTGTGGAACCGCCCCGTCACGAGTGCGGTTCTCTGAACGGCAGCGTAGCAGCCTCGCCCAACCCGTTGGTTGGGCCTGTGCTCAGCATCTCCTTCGCGGTCGCGTCACCGTTTTCGACCCAGGGCTGCTCTACGCGTCGTGCAGCGACCCTCACGTAGGAAACGGCGCGATAGCAGGCATACGCCGCCGCCGCCACGCAGCCCGGCGCACCGTTTTCGACCCCAGGGCTGCTCGACGCGCGCTGCAACGACCCTCACGTAGGAAACGGCGCGACAGCAGGCATACGCCGCCGCCACCACGCAGCCCGGCGCACCGATTTCCACACCAGGGCTGCTCGACGCCCGCTGCAACGACCCTCACGTGGAAAACGGCGCGACAGCAGGCACACGCCGCCGCCACCACGCAGCCCGGCGCACCGATTTCCACACCAGGGCTGCTCGACGCCCGCTGCAACGACCCTCACGTGGAAAACGGCGCGGCACTAAAGCACCCCGCCGCAGATCAGGCCGAGCGGGGCTCCTCAACCTCGGCCAGTGTCGGGTAGTCGGTGTAGCCGATCGGGCCCGGCGCATAGAAGGTCGACACATCGGGTTCGTTGAGTTCGGCACCCAGAACCAGCCGGTCGATCAGGTCCGGGTTCGCCAAGAACGCCCGCCCCACCGCGGCCGCGCTGATCGCGCCCCATTCGGCGTAGCTCTCCAGCTGGCAGAAGTCCGTCCCGGTGGCGCGCCCGGTGTTGAGCACGAACGTGCCTGGCCACAGCGCGCGCAGCACACCGAAATCGTGCGCCGCCGGGTCGATGACCACGTGCAGATAGGCCAAATCCAGCGGTTCGATGCGCTCCAGCAGGGCCTCGTAGGTGCCGATCGTGTCGGTCTCGCGCATGCCTCCGGCGGTGTTCCCGGGTGAGATCCGTAAGCCGACCCGGCCCGCGCCGATCTCGTCGACGACGGCCTCGACCACCTCGGCGGTCAGCCGGGCCCGGTTCTGCGGCGACCCACCGTAGGCGTCGGTGCGCTGGTTGACCACATCGGAGGCGAACTGGTGCAGCAGATAGCCATTGGCACCGTGAATTTCCACGCCGTCCATGCCCGCATCGATCGCGCGGCGCGCGGCGGCACGGAACTGCGCGACGATGGCCGGGATCTCGTCGATGTCGAGGGCCCGCGGCGTCGGCAACGGCTTCTTGCCAGTGGGCGTGTGGGTGATGACGTCCGCGGCGATCGCCGATGGCGCGACGGGTTCGAACCCACTGATCTCGGGGTGCGCCAAGCGGCCGACGTGCCAGAGCTGGACGAACATCTTGCCGCCCGCGGCATGCACCGCGTCCGCGATCTCCGCCCAACCGTGCTGATGGCGATCGGTGTAGATGCCCGGGGTGTTCATGTAGGCGCCGTTGGCGGTCTCGGCCACGGCGGTGGCCTCACTGATGATCAGGCCCGCGCCGGCGCGCTGCGAGTAGTACTGCGCGGCCAGCGGTGAGGGGGTGCCGTCGGCGTCGGCGCGCGAACGCGTCAGCGGTGCCATGAACAGACGGTTGGTGGCGGCGGTATCGCCCACCTGGATCGGCTGTAGCAATGCCGCGTCGGCGTTCAGTGTGTAGGTCACGCCGCATAAGAGCGTCGGCGGCGCGGCAATCATTCCCGCATTAGCCTCATGCAACATGACTGTCACACGGCTGCAGCCGTTCGCCGTCACAGTGTTCGCCGAGATGTCCGCCCTGGCGGCGAAGCTCGGTGCGGTGAATCTGGGTCAGGGGTTTCCCGACGAGGACGGCCCGGCCGAGATGCTCAAAATCGCGATCGACTCGATCTCCAGCGGCCACAACCAGTACCCGCCCGGGCTCGGCATTCCCGAGCTGCGGGCCGCGATCGCTGCCCAGCGCAAACGCCACTTCGGCATCGACTATGACGCCGACACCGAGGTGCTGGTGACCGTCGGCGCCACTGAGGCCATCGCCGCTTCGGTGCTGGGCCTGGTCGAGCCGGGCTCGGAGGTGCTGGTGATCGAGCCCTTCTACGACTCCTACTCGCCGGTGATCGCGATGGCCGGGTGCATCCGCCGGACCGTTCCCATGGTCGCCGAGGGTGCCGGCTTTGCGATCGACACCGAAGGTCTGCGCCGGGCGGTGACCCCGCAGACGAAGGCCCTGATCCTCAACTCACCGCACAACCCGACCGGTGCGGTGGCGTCGGACGCCGAGTTGCGAGCCATCGCGGCGCTGGCGATCGAGCACGATCTGCTGGTGATCACCGACGAGGTGTACGAGCAGCTGGTCTTCGGGGTCGAGCATCGCCCAATGGCCGGCTATCCGGGCATGGCAGGCCGGACCGTGACCATTTCCAGTGCGGCCAAGATGTTCAACGTCACGGGCTGGAAGATCGGCTGGGCCTGTGGACCTGCCGACCTCATCGCCGGTGTACGGGCCGCCAAGCAGTACCTGAGCTATGTGGGTGGCGGGCCGTTCCAGCCCGCGGTGGCCCACGCACTCAATCACGAGGACGGCTGGGTGGCCGATTTGCGCGAATCGTTCCGGGCCAAGCGGGACCGGCTGGGCAACGCGCTGGCCGACATCGGGTTCGAGGTACACGACAGCCGCGGCACCTACTTCCTGTGCGCCGACCCGCGACCGTTGGGTTACTCCGACAGCACACAGTTCTGCGCCGAACTTCCGCACAAGGCCGGGGTGGCGGCGATACCGATGTCAGCTTTCTGCGGACGGGAGGAGCATGCCGACAGCTGGAATCACTTGGTGCGCTTCGCATTCTGCAAACGCGACGACACGTTGGAAGAAGCGATCCGGCGACTCGGGGTGCTACGACCCCGCCGGTGATCCGGCTCGACCCGTCAGGAACCGAACCTGCTGCACAGCTTGACGGCACGCTCCCTGGCCGTCATCGCCCCCCAGATGCCGTAGGGTTCCGGGGCCGACAGTGCATGCTCCCGGCAGCGTTTCAGCACGGGACATTGCAGGCAGATCGCCTTGGCCGCTTCCTCCTGCCGGCGGAGCTTTCGGCCGCGAACCTCATCCGGGAAGAACACCTCGGCCGGATGGTCCCGGCAGCTGCCGTCGAGCTGCCAGCTCCACTCGTCGAGAGCCGGTGGCGGCAGGTTACGCGGGGACCGGTACACCGGGATCGCCGGACGTCCGGGCAGCTCCTGTGGCACAACAGGTTCCGGCGGCAGGCGGTCGAAAAGCGTGCGAGACAACGGCGATCACCCTTTGGACGGTATTAACGTGTGGCCTGTCATGCTGCCAGTCGCCTCGACAGCCCCGCGCTGTCATCATGTAAGGAATCCACCACAGATAGCGACACATTGTCGCTTGATTCCGCCCCGTAGCCGGAGCGCATGTGGTAGTGGGCAGGCCTATCCCAGCGAGGCAGCCACCTCCCACAGCGCGGCCAGATCCTGCGCCTCGGTCCGGATCGGGCTGAGCGCCACCTCGGTCGCGCCGGCGTCGAGGTAGCGCTGCAACTGCGCGTGGACATGCTTCGCGGATCCGATTGCCGCCAGCTCGACGATGCTGGAAACCTGTTCGCGGGCAATCACTTTCCGATACGACGGGATGGTCTCGTAGAACGCCAGCCGCGCTGCGGCAGCGTCGCGGGCCGCGTCGGCGTCGTCGTCGATCAGGGCGGGCACGATGGCCACCACCTGCGGTTGCGGCCGCCCTGCCGCGGTGGCCGCGGCGGTGATCGTCGGCACGATGAACTCTCCGACCGTGCGCGGCCCGGCGAGATACGGCAGCGTCCCGTCGGCCAGTTCTCCGGTCACCGCGAGCGCTTTGGGACCCATCGCGGCGACGTAGACGGGCACCGGCGCACCGCCGGGCACATGCACGGGCCACTCCGGGTCCGCGGTGAACTCGTTGCCGTGGAAGCTGACTGCGCGATCGTGGAAGACCGAGCGCAGGACCTGCAGGTGCTCACGCAGCCGGCCCACCGGATCGGCCCACACCGTGCCGAAGGCGCGGTGCTCGGGGGCATGGGATCCCAGGCCGATACCCAACGTGAAGTTCCCGTGGACGGCGGCCTGGGCCGTCTGCGCCGCCGACGCCACCACCAGCGGGTGACGCGGGTTGAGCGGCACCACCGAGGTGCCGACAGCCAGGCCGGGCACCGCGGCCCCGATCAACGCGGCCAGGGTGATGGCGTCGACGTCGAACTGCTGGGCCAGCCAGAGCCGGCGGACCCCGGCCGCATACGCGGCGCGGGCCTGTGCGATCGCAGCGTCGACGACGTTCGAGGCGGACGGGTTCAGGGCAAGGACGACTCCGGTCGGCATACCGGCATCAACAGCCCCCGGGCGCACCACAATTCCGTTTCACGCATGGTGAGCATTACTCATGACCTCCCGCCGGAGCCGCTCGATGGCCACGTCGAGCACCAGCTTCTTGCCCCGACGGATCAGGAAGTCCGGGATGGGCATCGCCAGGTCGACGATGATGTCGAACCGCACCCGGGTCCGGTCCATCTCGGGAGTGAGGTTGTATTCGACGTGTTGGCCGCATTGCTGGAGATTCGCTTCGGCATCCCAGACCATCCAGTTCTCACCCCAGTGGTATTCGAGAATCTCCTTGTCGGTGACCCCGAGAAGCCGCACCGTGGTCTTGACGTGATGGGGACGACCGTGCGGGTACCGGTCGAGCACATCGACCCGTCGATGCACCGGCGACCAGGCCGGCAATGTCTCGACGTCGGCGAGCACAGCCATGATCGCCTCGGGTGAGGCATCGAACACGGCCTCCCGCGAGGCCCGCACCGCCATAGGACCGAATGTAGCGGCCAGGCCGGGAACCGGACGGGATTTCAGCTACGCGCGACGATCACCGGTGCGGTGGAGGAATGGACGACGGCCGAGCTGACCGAGCCCAGCAGCATCCCGGTGAAGCCGCCTCGGCCCCGGCTGCCGACCACCACCAGTTGCGCGGTCTCGGCCTGCGCCAGCAGTTGGCGGGCGGGCCGGTCGGGCATGACCACCCGACGCACCGCGACGTCGGGATACCGCTCGCCCCACCCGGCAAGCTGTTCGGCCAGCGCCCGTTCGGCGCGCGGCGTCAGATCGTCCCACTTGATGTCGGGGAACTCGAAGTTCACATCGGTCCAGGTGTGCACCACGACGAGCTCCACCCTGCGTCGCGACGCTTCGTCGAACGCGATTTCGGTGGCCAGCTCGGAAGCCGGTGAACCGTCGACCCCGACGACCACCGGCGCCGTCGACGGCGGCTCGTTCTCCGGGATCACCGCAACCGGCCCATGGGCGTGCTGGGCCAGGCTTGAGCTCACCGATCCGAGAAGCCGACGTCCCCACTTGCCCAACCCACGGGAACCGACGACCACAAGGTCGGCGCGTCGGGAATATTCGATCAAGGTGGCGACCGCGTGGCCGGGCACGGCCTTCTCGACGATCCGGAGCGGGTGCGCGCCGGGCTTGGTCGTGGCGTCGACGGCGACCCGGCGTGCGGCGTCGAGAACGTTCTGCGCCTGATCATCCTGGGCCTGCAGATACTCCTCGGGCAGCGCGACGTCCAGCCAGACCGGCGACATCGCCCCGGGCAGTGCGTACACCAACGTGAGCTCGACGCCGCGAAGCTGGGCATCGCGTGCGGCCCAGGCCACCGCCGTATCCGATGCCGACGACCCGTCGACACCGACGACGATTCCGTGCCGGACGTCATGGTCACTCATGCAAATCTCCTGCCACCGCGCGGCAGATCATCACCGGAACGGGGCTGTGGTGCAACAGATTCAGGCTCGTCGACCCGAGCAGGACACCGGCCAGCGCGTTGCGGCCACGCGAGCCGACGACCACCAGCCCGGAATCCGTGACGTGCTTGAGCAGTGCCTTGCCGGGCGAATCGGGCTCGACGAAGCATTTGGCCGCAACCCCGGGGTGGCGTTTGTTGTGCACGTCGACAGCGTCGGTCAGCGCGGCGAGTTCGGCGGATTCCACACCGTCCCAATCGATCAGCAGCGGGATGCTGACTCCGGTCTCGGCCGGAGCGGCCAACGACAGCGACCGCACAGCATTCAGCGTCAGGCCGAACCGGTCGGCGAATTCGAACGCCATCGCCAACGCGGCCTGCGCGGCGGGGCTGTCGTCGGCCCCGACGACGACGGGCCCCTCCCCCGGTGCCACCTGATCCCCGCGGAAGGCCACCACCGGGCACGCGGCCCGGGTCGCCACCGATAGCGCGGTCGAACCGAGCAGCAGCGCCGCGGCCGGGGTGACGGTCTTGCCGCCGAGGACGACCAGCCGCGCCTGCCGGCTGGCCTCGATCAACACCTGATCGGCCGGCTCGTCGAACGAGACCGTGGACACCGTCAACGCGGGGTGTTCGTCGCGGACGGCCTGTTCGGCGGCCTTGAGGAACGTCTGCGCCATGTCCTGCTGATAGGACATCATCGCCGCGGTCAACGCGGCTGCGGTCTGAGTCAGGTTGCGGCCAAGCGATGGCAGCGCGTGCACGATGCGCAGCGGTGCGCCGAACCGTTCGGCGAGCGCGCCGGCCCACCGGGCCGCGGCGAGCGCGCCGTCACTGCCGTCGATTCCAACCACAACCGGGGCGTCTGAGGAAGTCACTCCTTCATCGTGGCGGCTGAGCGGCGCGATGGCCAGGGACCAAAGACTCTTGGTGCCGATCAGGTCCAGCCGATGTCGTCGAGGCTCGTGCTGGCCTGCGGCGGCTGACCGGGCGTGCCCGCCGCAGTCCGGGAGAACCGCGGGGCCGGTGCAGCCTGGGCCACGCCATCGACCGACACGAGCGTCGAGCGGGCCCGCAGGTGCTCGCTCTCGGCGGCCTCGCCCCAGGTGAGCACAGGTGTCACGCAGGCGTCGGTGCCGGCGAAGATCTCGGTCCACTCGTCGCGGGTCTTGGTGGCGAAGCGCTCGGTGAAGATGTCGCGCAACTCGTCATAGCGGGCCAACTCGAACTGCCCGGGGATGGCGGCGGCGTCCAGCCCGAGTCCGGCCACCAACTGTGCGAAGAACTGCGGTTCGATCGCGCCGACGGCCATGTAGCCGCCGTCGGAGGTCTCATAGGTGCGGTAATACGGGGCACCGCCGTCGAGCAGGAACGACTCACGCTCGTCGCGCAATGATCCGGTGGCCCGCATGGTCCACATCATCTGCGACAGCATGCTGACGCCGTCGACCATGGCCGCGTCGATCACCTGCCCCTTGCCGGATTTCTCCCGCTCGTACAGCGCGGTGGCGATGCCGATGACGACGAGCATCGAGCCGCCGCCGAAATCGGCGACGAGGTTGAGCGGGGCGACCGGCGGCCGGTCTCGATAACCGATCGCCGACAGCGCCCCGGTCTGCGACAGGTAGTTGATGTCGTGGCCCGCCGTGGTGGCCAACGGACCGTCCTGCCCCCAACCGGTGATGCGGGCGAAGATCAACCGCGGGTTGACGGCCTCGCACTCGGCCGGACCGACGCCCAGACGTTCGCAGGTGCCGGGACGGAAACAGTCAAGCAGGACATCGGCTTTGGCGACCAGCTCCAGCAACTTGCCCGGCTCGGCCTTGACGTCCAGGTCGACGATGCGCTTGCCCCGGTGCAGGAGGTCGACGTTCTCGGCCGGCATGGTCAGGCCGCCCGGGCGACGCACCCGTACCACGTCGGCACCCAGATCCGAGAGCATCATCGCGGCGTGCGGCCCCGGTCCGATGCCCCCGAGTTCGATCACGCGTACGCCGGCCAGGGGTCCCGTCTTCGTCATGGGGGCACCCTAACCGGCGGGCTACCCCTTCTTGACCTTGAGCACCTGCTTGCGCAGGCCCTCGGTGGCGGTCTCCACCCCACCCTTCATGGTCCGTTTCAGGATGAAGCCGGGCAGCGGAACCGACAGGTCGATCGAGATGTCGAACCGGACCTTGGTCTTGGCGCCGTCGGGAGTCAACGTGTAGCTGGCGTCCTGGGCCTTGAGTTGGCCGGCACTCACCAGCGTCCAGCTGACCTTGTTCTCACTCCAGGTGTATTCGATCACCTGCTCGTCGGTCAGCCCGGCGGCCTTGACCGTCATCTTCACGCGCTTGGGCCGGCCGTCGTCGTAGGTCTCGAGGATCTCGGCGCGCTGGTACTGCGGCGACCAGCTGGGCGTCGCCTCGACGTCGGCGACGACGTCGAGGATCTCCTGTGGGGTCGCCTCGATCACTACTTCGCGGGAATCACTGGTTGCCATGCGGCGAGATTACCCGTCCAGCATCGCCTTGGCGGCGTTGTAGCCGGGAATGAAGGTGATTCCCGGCCCACCGTGACACCCGGCGCTGGCCAGGTACAGTCCGTCGATGGGAATCGGTTGGCCAACATAGCCTTTGGGGCCAGGACGATTGGGACCCATCTGCTCGGGATGGACCAGGCCGTGGCAGTAGTCGCCACCGGGCGCGCCGAACATGGTGCCCATATGGCGCGGGGTGAAGGTGGTGTGCCGAATGATGCGGCGTTCGAAATCGGGTGCCAGCCGGGTGATCTTCTCGATCACCCGGCGACCCATCTCGGCTTTCAGTTCGCCGTATCCGGAGGCGGACTCCTCGACCGGGAACCACAGCGCGAAGGCCGATGCGGCGTGCTTACCCGGGGGCGCCAGCGTCGGGTCGTGGGCCGACGGAATCTGAAACGCGATGGCCGGATCGGCCGGCACGATCCCGTGGCGCGCATCCTGCCACTGCTGCTGCAATTCCTCCGGGGTGCTGAAAAGCCCGATGGCGGCTTGCATTTCGGGATCGTTGAGCAGTTCGTAGGGGGCCTCGAAGGTCGGCGCACCGTCGAGGGCGAAATGCATCTGGAGGTAGCTGCCGCGGTGGTCGATGTGGGTGTAGCGGCCCCGCACCTCGGCCGGTAGGGCATCCGGTTCGAGCAGGCCGGTGACCGTGGCGTCGGGGGCGATCGCCGACACCACCGTGGGCGCGGTGACGACACTGCCGTCGCCCAATCCCACCCCGGTGACGCGTCCGTCCTCGACCAGGATCCGCGTCACGCCGCTGCGTAGCCGCAGTTCACCCCCTGCGGTGGTGAGCCTGGCCGAAAGATGTTCGGTGAGCGCGCCGATGCCGCCTGCCAGCTTCTTCATCAACACGGCGTTCTCGTCGGGGACCGCCAATCCGTAAGCCAACGCGGCCGCACTGCCTGGCGTCTCGGGTCCGCGGTAGGTGGTGTTGACCGCCAGGAAGGCCAACATGCCACGCAGTGCACCGTGTTTGTCCCGATCCGGAAGGTAGCGGTCCAGCACCTCGCTGACCGAACCGAACAGCAGGTCGTCAACGGCAGCCCGTTCGGGTTCCGTTGCCGCACAGGCGTACATCTCGTCGAACGAGCGCGGTGGGCGTCCGGCGTCGAACCGGCCCAACGCGCGGGTCGGGGCCTGGCTCCAGGCCATCAGGCCGGCCATCCCGGTCACCGCGTCAGCGCCGTGTACCTCACCGAGGTGGGTGAGCATCTTCATCGGGTCGGAGTAGTAGACGACCGGCGGATCACCGATACCGCGCAGCGATACCGACATGACCTCCAGGTCCACCGTCGGCAACGCGTCCAGTCCGAGTTCGGCGCTGACCACCGCCGAGGTGGGGAACTGTAGTGACCCGGCAATCTCGAACCGGTATCCGTCGAACAACTCCACGGTGGCGGCCATGCCGCCGGCGTAACGCTTGGCCTCCAGACACAGGGTCCGGCGGCCGGCCCGTGCCAGCATCGCCGCGGCGGCCAGACCGTTGTGCCCCGCACCGATCACGATCGCGTCGTAGTCCGCCATCGACTGAGGCTGACACCGCGGCCAAGGTTTTGTCAATAATGACAAAACCTCAAGCGGTCAGAACAGGCCCGAGCGCAGCGACTCCAGCGCGGTCCGGCACATCCGGGCCAAATCGGGCAGCGACCGTTCCCCCGCGTCGTCACCGATCATCCACAGCTCCATCGCGCCGAAGACGGCGGCCGCCACGCACCGGGCCGTGACGACGATGCCCAGTCGGTCGTCACCTTGCGACCCCGGGACCCGCCGCGCGGCAAGGAGTTCGGCGATGGCGTCGGCGAAGTCGGATTCCACCTGACGGATGTGGCGGACGATGCGGTCCGGATCCAGTTCGGCCGCGCGCATGCCGGCGATCTTGGTGACCGCGTCGACGTCGTAGGGAAACGCCAGGATTGCCGACTGCACCGAGTCGAGAATCGATTCGGTCGCGGGCCGCTCGGCCAGCGCGGCGCGGAACCAGTGCAGGCCCGCGTCGTAATCGGCGAACAGCAGATCATGTTTCGAGGTGAAATGCCGGTAGAAGGTGCGCAGTGAGACCCCGGCGTCGGCGGCGATCTGTTCGGCCGACGTGTCCTCCACGCCCTGGGCCAGAAAGCGCACCAACGCTGCCTGGCGCAGCGCCTCGCGCGTGCGCTCACTGCGTGCGGTCTGCGCAGGCCTGGCCATGGGGTGCAAGTTACCGCATGGCGACGCGATCACCGCTTCGTCCAAAATGTCAACATTGACAAAACTTGGTTCAGCGAGTGTGCTCACGCCATGGTGTCGCTCATCGTTCACGCGGTGCTGGGCGTGGCCGTCGTCGCGCTCGTGATCCGCATCAATCCCCGCATCTTCTCGCGCCCACCCGGCCCGGCGCTCTCGCGCGTCGAGCTGGCGTTCTACGTCGTCGGCCTCGCATCGATCCCGATCTGCTGGTACTTCAACTCGCAGTTCGTCGCCGAATACGCCCCACCCGGCGGCAACCCGATCTGGGGGCCGGGCAGCTGGACCGAGTTCATCGCACTGGGATACACCAACCCGGCGGCCAGCTCCGCCAGCGCCGACTACACGATCGCCAATGTCATTCTGCTGCCGCTGTTTACGATCATCGACGGGATGCGACGCGGTATCCGGCACCCGTGGCTGTTCTTCGTCTCGAGCCTGTTCACCAGCTTCGCGTTTGCCTTCGCGTTCTACTTCGCCACCATGGAACGGCAGCGTCGCCACCAGCAGGCCGCGGTCGCGGTCAGGTGAGCGGTGTGAGCATCGCGGTGCAGGCCAACACGGCGTCCTCGGTGATGTCCCCGATCTGGCCACCGCTCTCCACGGTGATCGCGGTGAGCTCCCGCAACCCGCCCAGCATCATGATGGTGCGTCGACGCGAGATCTGTACCCCGGCCGAGCGGAACGCCTCGGTGCTCGTCATCGCCTGCACCAGGGCGATGAACTTCTCCATGGATTCGCGCTGCAGTGCCCGCGCGGAGGCGCCCAGGGTCGGCAGATCACGGATCCACGCCACCATCAGTTCCGGGTGAGCCTGGTAGGAGCCGATCCACCCTTCGACCGCCTGGCGCACCTGCGCCTGCCACGGCGCCTGCTGGTCGACCGCACCGGCAATCTCCCGCACATGCTTGGCGTTGACGCTGGTCAACAGGGCCACGAAGCAGTCTTCGCGGCTGTCGAACTGCTCGTAGAACGTGCGTCGAGAAGTCTTGGCCCGCCGCACGATGTCGGCCACCGTGGTGTTCTGGTAGCCGACCTCGATGATCGATTCGATCAAGGCGTTGAGCAGACGTGATCGAAACGCGCTCTTGTCGGTCGCAGGGCTCTTCTCGGGTGCGGCGGACGTGGTGGGACTGTTCATCTCGGCCTGCATCGTAATGCCGGTCAGCGCCGCACGGTGGGGCTGTGCCCGAAGCTCGAGCGCGCCTCGGAACTGGCGTTGGGCGGGTGATTCTGCCGGAAACTCAGGCACGCGCCCAGGCCGCCGCCCACGCAGGGAACACCGTTGACCGTGGGCACCGGCCCACCCGAACGGTTTCCGGTCGGATCGAAGGGCTCCGGTTGGGCGGTGGCCGCCGGGGCCAGGGCGATGGCGGCGGCGCAGCACCCGACGAGCAATCGGGATAGCCGGGCTGCTTTACGCATCGTCGTCACACTTTCGTCCAAACAACCATCAGCCTAGTCGCCGGCGCTCAACCGATCGGCGTCAACGGACTCAACACATCCCTGACGAACTGGGCGATGTTCACCGAGGGATTGCCGTCCGGGAAGCTCACCGTGGCCAGCACGTTGCCGCCCGCGTCGGCGAAGTTCTGATCGGCGCGGCCTTGATGGGTCGAGGAGGTCACCACGATGATGCCCGTGGCGCCGGCCTTCTTCGCCAACGGGACCGAGAACTGTGCGTTCTGAACCGTGCTGTTGGCCCTGTCCTCGACGATGATCCGGTTGGCCGGAAAGCCAAGCATGAGAAGCAGATTGCGCATCTGCGCAGCTTCGGTCTGGCCGTTGCGGGGATTGCCGCCGGTGACGATCACCGGGGACTGCGGGAATGCCTGGGCGATCGCCAGGCCGGTGAGCACGCGGTGATACAGGATCGCGCGCATGGAACCGTCGGGCTTGAGCCCGTAGCCGAGGATGACGATCGCAGGCTTGGTGAAATCCTTGCCGGCCACCGGCGGGGCGGCCTGGGCGATCCCTGGGATCACCCCGCCGCAGGCCACCGCCAGGGCCAGCGCGCAGGCCGCCAACGCTCGGCGCACGGCTTCACCCCCAGAAATTTGCGACACGCGTGATTATCGATGCTTCTGGGGGCGATGTTACAGATAGGGTCCACGAGGCGCAGTGTGCCTACTGTGACCTCCGGCGGTTCCGTTCCACCAGCCCCCGCCGCACGAACTTCCTCATACAACCGCCATCGCGGCCTCACCGACTTCTGTCCTACGGCGTGCACGCTGGCTGATCCAGCCGGGCCGATGACCACTCGTGCCGCCTGAAACTTGTGACCGGTAACCGGCACAGCCGCGGCACCGTGGTCTGGACCGAACACCAGGAGGTGACTGTGATGTCGATCGAGAAACTCATCGATTGGTACGCGTCGGCGATGTCCGACGCGGGGTACGGCTATCTGGCCGTGTTGGCCGCGTCAGTGGTCTTCGCGGTGACGTGGCGGATCGTGATGACCCCGCGCAAGCCTGCAGTGACCGAACCCCTGAACCCGACCGAGCTGGCCTTTCTACGCTCGAACGTTGCCCCGGTGGTCACCGCCCTGGCGGGCCTGCGCGCCGCTAACCGGATCACCGGAGACCGGCGGGTGGACCGCACGGTCGCCACGCAGGAGACCGACCCGTTCACCGCTCGGGTGTTGGCACGGGCAGCCGCCGACCCCGAGCACACGGTGTCGGGCCTGTTCTCCGCATCCGAAGACGACCTCACGGAGCTGGAACAACGTCTGAGCGACCGCGGCCTCGTACACAGCCGGGCCGAGCGGGCCACCATCCGCTGGGGCACCGCGCCTTTGATCATGGCCCTGATACTCGGCGTCGGCTACGCCATCTACCTGGGACCCTCGCTGTCCGAGCAACCTCGCTTGGCGGTGACGTTCGCCGCGGTGGTGGTCACCACCGTGTTGTGCGCGACGCTCGTGCTTCCGCACCTGCTCGAGGTGAATCGGTTGACCCGTGCAGGTCGCAAGCTGCTGGCCGCCAAGCAGGTTGAGCTCGCCTACCTGGATCCAGCGAAGCGTCCCGCATTCGAGACCTACGGTGCCGTCGGAGTGGCGTTGTCCGTCGCCCTGTTCGGGACCGGCGCGCTGTGGGTGCTCGACGGCGACTATTCGAGCTCTGTGGAACTTGCCGGCGGCGATTCCGGTGGCGGCGCCGACGGCGGCGGGTGCGGGGCTTCCTGCGGCGGCGACGGCGGAGGTGGCGGCGGTTGCGCAGGGTGCGGCGGCTGTGGCGGGTGCGGCGGATGACCGCACCGCGCGCCGTGCCCACACTGGGCGACCTGGGCCTGGGGTGGCGCCGCGAGATCGCCGGGGTGATCGCCGATTTGACGCCGGGGTTCTGCGAGGTGATCGCCGAATCGGTGCCGATGCGTCGCCGCCGGACCCGGCCGGAGCCGATGCTCGCCGGGCTCGCGGCGGCCGGCGTCCCAGTGATTCCCCATGGGGTGGCGCTGTCGTTGGGCGGCGTGGAACCGGTGCAACCGGCCCGGGTGCGCCGGTTGGCGGCTTGCGCACAGGCACTGGGGTCACCACTGGTCAGTGAGCACGTCGCGTTCGTGCGCGCCGGCGGCGTCGAGGCCGGCCACCTGCTGCCGGTCCCCCGCACCCACGAAGCGCTGGATGTGTTGGCGCGCAACATCAAACGCGTCACCGACCAGCTTCCGGTGCCACTGGCGGTGGAGAACATCGCCTCCTTCGTGGAGTGGCCGGAATCGGACCTCAGCGAGTCGGAGTTCCTGACCGAGTTGGTCGAGCGCACCGGAGTGCTCCTGGTGCTCGATGTGGCGAATGTCTATGCCAATGCCCGCAACCGGGGTCTGGACCCGCAACGGGAACTGGCCCGGCTGCCCGTCGAGCGGGTGGCCTACAGTCACGTGGCCGGCGGGCGCGAAGGGGAAGATTTCTATCACGACACCCACACCGACCGGACACCTACCGAGGTGCTCGAGCTCGTCACGGCATTACGTGACCGGGTGGATACGCCGTTCATGCTGGAGCGTGACGGCCGGTACCCACCGGCCGCCGAACTGTTCGACGAGCTGGACGCGATCGCTGCGGCCGCGGGGGCCGCACCGATCACCTCGCGCGCACGAAAGGCGTGGGCATGACCGAGTCACTGGCGCGGCGACAGGAGGCCCTGGTGCGGGCGCTCGTGGCCGGGGGCCCGGTGCCGGCTGGATTCGACCCGGCGGCGGTGGCCGCGGCCGGTGAGGTGTGCCGGCACAAGCGGTACGCGCATGCGGGTGCCGCTCCGCGTCGGCGGCGGTGGCGGCGGGTGCGGCGTTGAAACGCCGGCAGCCCAACCAGCGTGACACGATGGCGAGATGAGCTACGGGGCGACGGCACGGCTTTTCGGCGCGTTGAGGGCAGCCGCAGCGGCTTCGATGGTGGGCGGTGCGCTGGTGCTGGGCGCCGGTGCCGCACAGGCAGACCCGGCCCCGTTCGAGCCACCGAGGCTCGTGCCCGCCGACGGCGCGACCGTCGGTGTGGCACAACCGGTCATCATCAACTTCCCGGGCCCTGTCGCCGATGCCGGTGCCACCGAGAACGCCATCCATATCTCATCCGTCCCGGAGGTGCCCGGCAAGTTCTACTGGATAACCCCGACGCAGCTGCGCTGGCGTCCACTGAGCTTCTGGCCCGCCCACACCGCCGTCACCGTCGATGCCGCCGGCACGGTGTCCAACTTCGCCATCGGGGACGCCGTGGTGGCCACGGCCAACGACACCACCCACCAACTGACCGTCACTCGCAACGGGACCGTGGAGAAAACCATCCCGATGTCGATGGGCATGGCGGCCGGCGGCCACCAAACTCCGAACGGCACGTTCTACGTCCAGGAGAAACTGCCCTCGGTGGTGATGGATTCGTCCACCTACGGTGTCCCGGTCAACTCGCCAAACGGATACAAGCTGAACGTCGATCTGGCCGTCCGGTTCGACGACAGCGGTGACTTCGTGCACAGCGCGCCGTGGTCGGTGGCCGATCAGGGCAAGCGCAACGTGAGCCACGGCTGCATCAACATCAGTCCTGCCAATGCGAAGTGGTTCTTCGACAACGTCAAGGCCGGCGATCCCATCATCGTGCAGAACTCCGGCGGCGGCGCCTACCCCCGGTACGACGGCTCCAACGACTGGCAGATCTAGTTTTCGAGAAGCGCCACGGCGGTTCCCACAATCGTCGCCAGCGGTCAATTGCAGCCGGTCACCACGAGATCCCCCTACCTCGTGAGGGCCTCCGAGCGCCAAGCCGGTCGCGTCAGCCGATGAGGCACGCACGCAGTCTGACACCGCGGTCACAGACGCCACCACGCCGTAGCCTCGACGCATGGAGCACCGGATCTTCGGCACCGCCGTCGCCGCGGTGTACCCGCACTACCTGGCGAAGATGCAGCGCAAGGGTCGCACCCAGGCCGAACTCGACGAGGCCATCTGCTGGCTGACCGGGTTCGACGAGACGACGTTGCAGCACCACCTCGACGACGAGACGACATTCGCGGAGTTCTTCGCCGACGCCTCGCTGAACCCAAACGCCTCGATGATCACCGGCGTCGTGTGCGGGGTAAAGGTGCAGGAGGTCGTGGATCCGCTGATGCGCAAGATCCGCTACCTGGACAAGCTCGTCGACGAGCTGGCACGCGGCAAGCCGATGAACAAGGTGCTGCGCACGGCACAGCCCGGCGCCTAGGCGATCAAATCCCGAATGGGTCGCTCTCGTCGGTTGCCCAGGCGGGGTTCGGGACGGGTCGGGTTGAGCTTGGGATTCATGCGGACGACCCGCGAACTATCCGCGGGCAGCGACCGCTTGCTTCAGGACTTCCTCGCCGCGCGCAGCTGCGCGTTGAACCAGGCCCGCCTCCCTGCGACCGTCTGGCCTTGCTTCGACACTTCCTGGAACAGAGGCTCACCTGCGGCGGCCGCGGCGCGGAACTCATCCTCGGTGTACTCGACGATTCGGCCGTCGTTTCCGGTCCACGCGGTGACCAGCCGGGCAAGTTCGGTCAACCGCTGGTCCCACGCATCGTCGTCCTCGGAGTCGGCACTGCGGACCAAGAACAGGTCGATGTCGCTGTCGAGCTTCATGCGCCCGGTCGACGCGGAGCCGAACACCGCGGCGTACTTCAGATCCTTGCACCACTTGTCGTCGAAGTGCTCTTTCAGTCTGCTGAGGAACGTGGAGTTCAGCCGCGACAGCATCCTGATTGGCTCGGCCGCGAGGTGCTCGACATTGAGGCGGTAAGTGTGGGTTCTACCCACCTCGTCGTGCAGCACCACGCCCTGCGCGGTGAGCCGGTTGAGTACCTTGCGGATGCCCTCCCCCGACGCCGTGGTGAGGATGCGCTGGACCTGGCTGATCGTGAACGTGACGTCTGCACTCGCCAGGACAGCAAGCACGTCGCCGTCGAGCGTCGGCGTCACCGTTGCGAACGGCTTGTTCAGCTGCATGACCCGCATCCTTCTCTAACTAAAGTTAGAGCAACACAACTATAGTTGGATTAGATTGAATGGCAATCCGCCTGCCACGCCATGTACAGCCGATGTCTCACCTATCAGATTCGGGCTTCCGAGCAACAGGCTCCGCAAACAAAAAAACCCACCGTCGCCGGTGGGTGTTCTCTCAGTGGCCAGGGCCGGGATCGAACCGGCGACCTTCCGCTTTTCAGGCGGACGCTCGTACCAACTGAGCTACCTGGCCGGAAGGCACCGGCTCTTGCAAACCGAACTGCCTCGCCGTGATGGCGACCCTGACGGGACTCGAACCCGCGACCTCCGCCGTGACAGGGCGGCGCGCTAACCAACTGCGCCACAGGGCCTTGCTTTCCTGCGTGCTCCACGTTTCCGTGGTGCGTACCCCCAACGGGATTCGAACCCGTGCTACCGCCGTGAAAGGGCGGCGTCCTAGGCCACTAGACGATGGGGGCCTAATCCGAATCTCTCCGGGGCACTCGTCAACCTCGTTCGTTGGGAGCTTCGATAGCTTAGGGTACAGATGCCCAAATCCTCAAACCGTGTGGTCGCAACACCAATTTGCCTCATCTTGTACCCTGTCTTCTCGCGCCCCTATAGCTCAGTTGGTAGAGCTACGGACTTTTAATCCGCAGGTCGTAGGTTCGAGCCCTACTGGGGGCACCAGACGCCCGCCGAAAGGCGGGTTCACGGTCGCCGTTCACGCGCTCCGCGCGCCGTCCGTTCACGCGCTCCGCGCGCCGTCCGTTCACGCGCTCCGCGCGGTCGCGATCTCGTCGGCCAGCGGCGCGATCGTGGCGATGATCTCGCCGACGGTCGCCGCCGCGACTCCGGCGTCGGTCAGGCTGTCACCGAGATGGCCGGCGACCAGGCTGAAGTGGTGCATGGTGATCCCGCGCCCCTGATGGACCTGGCGCATCGGCGCCCCGCTGTAGCGCACCGGCCCACCCAACGCGGCGGCGAAGAACTCCACCTGCTTGCCCTTGAGCCGGGCCATGTTGGTGCCGCTGAAGAAGCCGGACAGTTGGTCGTCGGCCAGCACCCGCCGGTAGAAGTCGTCGACGACGGTCTCGAGAGCCTCGGCACCGCCGATCTGGTCATAAATGGTCGTCATGGCGACAGCCTCGGCGAGAGCCGTTGCCAAGCAATTACCCAGGGGTAGCAGCTCGGCTACGGCGATCTCACAGGCACCGGGATTTCGGCCACGTGGGCAAGCGCCTTCGGCCGGGCCCGTTTATCGTTGAGCGCGGGGTCGGCCGTTTTCGATGAAGGAGTCACCGCATGTCCTCCGGGCGCCTGAGCATCCGCGTCACAGCCACGGCGATCTGCGCTGCCGCGATGGCAGCGGGCGCCGCTTTCGGGGTGGCGCCGGCGCATGCCAACGCTCAGGACGACCAGTTCTTCACCATCGTCAAGGATCTAGGGGTGCCGACCAACTCCGCGGAGGAGGCCGGCACGGTGGGGCGAGGCGTCTGCGACGCGGTCGAAAAGGGCAAGATCGAACCGGCCCGCACGGTGCGCGGCATCATCAACCAGTTGCGCAACCAGGCCGGCATCGACAAGGGCCAGGCCACCCACGTGGTGTGGGGCGCGGTCAAGGTCTATTGCCCGCAGTACGCCTCGCTCGTCGGACGCTGACGCGCGGCGGCGACGCCCCGGCAGCCCGGACAACCTGCGCATCCGCTGGTCACCGAGCACGGCGCAGAAGTATCTTGTGTCGCAGGTGTGACAACCTCTGTTGCCACGGACGCTAGGAGTTGATGTGCCATCCGCTCAACGGCGCGGCCGATGGTCTGGCGTTCCCCTACCGGAGCGTGCGGCCCGTCGCCGCGACGAGCTGATCGCCGCGGGCGTCACGTTGCTGGGCAGGTCCGACGGCCCCGCGGTGACGGTGCGGGCAGTGTGCCGGGCCGCGGCACTGACCGAGCGGTACTTCTACGAGAGCTTCACCGACCGGGACACCTTCGTCCGGGCCGTCTACGACGACGTCTGCGCCCGCGCAATGGCCGCGCTGACCACCGCGGTCACTCCTCGCGAGGCGGTCGAGCAGTTCGTCTCGCTCATGGTCGACGACCCGATGCGAGGCCGGGTTTTGCTCCTGGCCCCGGAATCCGAGCCGGTGTTGACCCGATCGGGCGCGGAGTGGATGCCCAACTTCATTGGGCTGCTGCAGCGCAAGCTGACCCGAATCGCCGACCCGGTGCGTCAGGCCATGGTCGCCACGAGCCTGATCGGTGCGCTCACCGCGCTGTTCACCGCCTACCTCGATGACCGGTTGCCGGCCAGCCGCGAACAGTTCATCGACTACTGCGTCGACATGCTGGTCGGCCGGGTGGGCAGCTTCTGAACCGGACTATTCGTCGGGGGTGCTGGCCTCGGCGACACCGTCCTGCTCGGCCGCGGCAGCCTCGTCTGCGGCTTCTTTGGCCTCCCGGCCGGCCGGGCTGGCGACAGAAGCGCCCGGGTGGTTCCCCCTCTGGCGTCGAATGTCAAGCCGGAGGGGAAGTTACCGATCGATGTTCGAAAAACCTTGTCGCGCAATCAAATTGCGCGTGAACGCTGCGCGTCCGACGTTACTCGTTCGGAGTGCTGACCTGTTCGAGTTGCTGCTGCTGCTCGGCGGCAGCCTCGTCGGCGGCAGCCTTGGCCTCCCGGCCGGCCGGGCTGGCCACCGACGCGCCCGGGTGCTCGGCGGTGGCATGGTCACCGTCGCAGTTCAGCGCGACCATGACCTCCCCATCGGCATGGCCGAACTCGCCGCCACCGTCACGCACGAACGGTGCGTCCCACGCGTTGGTGACGATGCAGTCACCCTGGGACAGCTTGCTGCCCACGGTCACGGCGACCTTGGCGCTCGCGCCGCTGTCCTCGATGGCAGCCGAAGCGTCCGAGTACTTCTGCCCCACCACGTCAGGCGCGGCGGCCGCGAGGCCCGAACCGAAAAGAAGGGATACCGCCGCACCGGTGGCGACGGCAGTTCCAGCGCCAACGACGATGAGCTTCTTCACGTGTGCCCAACCTCCGAATGTGGGTAACCAACAGCTGTTAGTGCGGATCGTACCGCCGCAAACCGCGCGCCGCAGCGCTCATGTGACACACGCGGAGTAACTTGAATGTCACCGAGTTACACAGATATATTGACTGCAACCAACAGGTACAGATAACTGAGCGTCCGGAAGGGCGCCAAGGAGAGTTGAGGGCATATGTCGCAGGAATACACGGACCTGCAGCTCCTGCACGAACTCGAGCCTGTCGTCGAAACCAGCATCAACCGCCACATGCGGATGCGTAAGGACTGGAACCCGCACGACTACATCCCCTGGTCGGACGGCAAGAACTACTACGCGCTCGGCGGTCAGGACTGGGAGCCCGGGCAATCCAAGCTGTCCGAGGTCGCCAAGACCGCGATGATCCAGAACCTGCTCACCGAGGACAACCTGCCCTCCTATCACCGCGAGATCGCGATGAACATGGGCATGGACGGCGCCTGGGGCGAGTGGGTCAACCGCTGGACCGCCGAGGAGAACCGCCACGGCATCGCCCTGCGCGACTACCTCGTCGTCACCCGCGCGGTCGACCCCGTCGAACTCGAAGAACTGCGCGTCGAGCAGGTCACCCGCGGCTTCTCCCCCGGCCAGAACCAGCAGGGCGACCTCTTCGCCGAGAGCCTGTTCGACTCCGTCATGTACGTGTCGTTCCAGGAGCTCGCCACCCGCGTCAGCCACCGCAACACCGGCAAGGCCTGCGATGATCCGATCGCCGACCAGTTGTTGCAGCGCGTGTCCGCCGACGAGAACCTGCACATGATCTTCTACCGCGACGTCTCGGCGGCCGGCCTGGACATCGCCCCCAACCAGGGCATCGCCTCGCTGCACCGCGTGCTCGACAACTTCAAGATGCCCGGCTACACCGTGCCCGACTTCCGCCGCAAGGCCGTCGTCATCGCCGTCGGCGGGGTCTACGACCCTCGCATCCACCTCGATGACGTGGTGATGCCCGTGCTGCGCAAGTGGCGCATCTTCGAACGTGAGGACTTCACCGGCGAGGGCGCACGGCTGCGTGACGACCTGGGCCGCATCGTCGAAGAGCTCGAGGACGCCTGCGACAAGTTCGAGGTCGCCAAGGAACGCCGCCTGGAGCGTGAGCGCAAGATGGCCGAGAAGAAGGCCATGAAGAACCTGCTGGTGTCGTCATCGTCGTAGCAACTCCCCCCGCCGAAACGGCAGCGCCGGCCCGATCCCAACTGCGGATCGGGCCGTTCGCGTTGCCCAGTCCCGTCGTCCTCGCCCCCATGGCCGGCGTCACCAACGTGGCGTTCCGCACGTTGTGCCGTGAGCTTGAGATCGCCCGCGCCGGAACGGTCAGCGGGCTGTATGTGTGCGAGATGGTGACGGCACGGGCCCTGGTCGAACGCCATCCGGTGACCATGCACATGACGACGTTCGCGCCCGAGGAATCGCCGCGCTCGTTGCAGCTGTACACCGTGGACCCCGAAACCACCTACCTGGCGGCCAAGATGATCGCCGACGAGGGCATGGCCGACCACATCGACATGAATTTCGGCTGCCCGGTGCCCAAGGTGACCAAGCGCGGCGGCGGATCGGCACTGCCCTACAAGCGGAGGTTGTTCGGCCAGATCGTGGCGGCCGCGGTACGCGGTGTCGCGGGCACCGACATTCCGGTGACGGTGAAGTTCCGGGTCGGTATCGACGACGCGCACCACACCCACCTCGACGCCGGGCGCATCGCTGCCGAGGAGGGCGCCGCGGCCGTCGCGCTGCATGCCCGCACCGCCGCGCAGCGCTACTCCGGTACCGCCGACTGGGACCAGATCGCGGCCCTGAAGGCCCATGTCACAAGCATTCCGGTGCTGGGCAATGGCGACATCTTCGAGGCCGACGACGCGCTGGCCATGATGGCCGCCACCGGATGCGACGGCGTGGTGATCGGCCGGGGCTGCCTGGGCCGCCCCTGGTTGTTCGCCGAGCTGTCGGCAGCCTTCACCGGCCGCCCGGCCGCCACTCCCCCGACTTTGGGGGAGGTCGCCGACATCGTGCGCCGGCACGGCGAACTGCTCAGTGAGCACTTCGGTGAGGACAAGGGCATGCGGGACATCCGTAAGCACGTGGCCTGGTACATGCACGGGTTCCCGGCCGGCGCCGATCTGCGGCGCGGGCTGGCCTTGGTCAAGACTCGGCGGGAGCTCGACGAGTTGCTCGACCAACTCGACCCGGACGTGCCCTTCCCGGCGGCGGCCGGCGGTCCGCGCGGGCGCCAGGGCTCGGCCGCCTCGGTGTCGCTGCCCGAGGGCTGGCTCGACGATCCCGACGACTGCGCGGTGCCGGTGGCCGCCGACGTGATGAACTCCGGGGGCTGATCCGTTGTCGTCGAGACGACATCGAGATGGCTCTGTCACCAGGTTGGGTCTAGCTCAGTCTCAGGATGTCTCAGTACGATGAGGACCTTGCCGCGGCCGGCTCAGGTAGCCAGCGCGGCACAGTGCTGCTAGAAGAGATGAGGAGAAAAACCTCAGCAGCGCCCAGCACAACAGTGGGAGCGATGCGCACCGACGCGCTCGCGCAAGCTCGAAGAGTCGGAGGCCGGTAAGGACATGAGTGACGGTGACAACGCCACTCCCGGCCGTCGGCATCGCTCGCCCGAGGAGCAGTCGGACAACCAATGGCTTACCCGATCCCCGCGGCCTTTGCCAGGCGCCGCGCCGTGGGAGCGCCAAGATCGGCTGTTACCCGATGATTCACCGCTCGACGAGCCGACCGGAAGCCACACCGACGGGGTAACTGTCGCCGATCTGATCGCCAAGGTGGCCGGGACCGGGTTCACCCCTACGCGCCACCGGCTCGAGCCTGACGATGCCGACGACTCTGACGACTCTGACGACTTTGGCGACGCCGAACCGGCGTATTCCACTGAGACCGTGCCCGAGCCGGAATCGGAGCCAGAGCCAGAGCCAGAGCCGGCGTACAGCCGCCCGCAGGTGCCCGACCCGACCGACGTCATCCCCGCAGTCCGGCTTCCCGAGGACTATCCCGAAGCCTTTCCGGAGGACTTTCCCCATAACGATGCCGAGGCATTCCCGGAGCCGTTCGGGGAACCCTTCGAGACGTTCGAAGCTCCTTTCGACGCGCCCTACGAGCCGGCGGCCGAGCGCCACACCGGCGAGACCGACAGCACCAGGACCGATGTGCTGCCGGCAGTACAGGTTTACGACTACGACGTGGCCCGGTCGCGCCCGTCGTGGCGGGCCGGCCGGGTGGCGCCGAACGAGCACGATACCGATGACCTCGCCGACGGATGGGACGAGACCGACGACGAGCCTCGTCCGCCGCGCAACCATCGGGTGATGCTGGCCGGGCGGGCCATCGCGGCGATGATCGCCGTGCTCACCCTGGTCCTCACCGGCGGAGCCTGGCAGTGGCAGAGCTCGAAGAACAACAGCCTCAACAAGGTGGCCGCGCTCGATCCCAACTCCCGCGACATCCTGGATCCCAATGCCCAGTTCGGTGACGAGAACTTCCTGATCGTCGGGACCGACAGTCGATTCGGCGAGAACGCGGGCATGGGCGCCGGTGACACCGAGGACGCCGGCGGCGCCCGTTCGGACACCATCATGCTGGTGAACATCCCGGCCAACCGCGAACGCGTCGTCGCCGTGTCGTTCCCGCGCGACCTGTCGATCACCCCGATGCAGTGCGAGCCCTGGAACCCGGAGACGGCGACCTACGGTCCGCTCTACGACGAGGAGACCGAAACCTACGGGCCCGACGAGGTCTACACCGAGACCAAGCTGAATTCAGCGTTCGCCTTCGGCGGTCCGAAGTGCCTGGTGAAGGTGATCCAGAAGCTGTCCGGTTTGTCCATCAACCGGTTCATGGCCGTCGATTTCTCCGGGTTCTCCAAGATGGTCGACGCGCTCGGCGGGGTCGAGGTCTGCAGCACCACGCCGCTGGAGGATTACGAGCTGGGCACCGTGTTGCCCAACGCCGGCCGTCAGATGATCGACGGTCATACCGCGCTGAACTACGTGCGGGCCCGTCAGGTCACCACCGAGTACAACGGCGACTACGGCCGCATCAAACGCCAACAGCTGTTCTTGTCCTCGTTGTTGCGTTCGTTGATCTCCCGCGACACCTTCTTCTCGCTGAACAAGCTGAACAACGTCGTCAACATGTTCATCAGCGACAGCTTCGTCGACAACATCAAGACCAAGGACCTCGTCGACCTCGGCCAGTCCGTGCAAGGCGTCAACGCGGGCCGGATCACGTTCGTGACGGTGCCGACGGTCGGATACGCCGACGAGTACGGCAACGAGGTGCCGCGCACCGATGACATGCGTGCGCTGTTCGACGCGATCATCAATGATGATCCGCTGCCGGGTGAGAAGAACCCGGACAACACTCCGGTACCGGGCACTCCGGAGTCGACGACGTCGTCGGTGCAGGCCGCAGCGCCGTCACAGACCCCCGAGTCGGCGGCGGCTCCCGCTCCGGCCGCCACGGACAGTGGCGAGACGGTCAACGCGGTCACCACCGAACCGCAGCAGGTCACCGTGCAGGTCTCGAACTCGACCGGACAGAGCGGCCTGGCCTCCACAGCGGCCACCGAACTGCAGGAACACGGCTTCAACGTCAACACCCCCGACGACTATCCGAGCACGCTGCCGGCGACGACGGTGTTCTTCTCGCCCGGAAATGAGGAGGCGGCCGCCACGGTGGCCAGCTCGTTCGCCAATCCGACCATCGAACGGGTGACCGGGATGGGCGACGTGGTGCAAGTGGTGCTCGGCACCGATTTCTACTCGGTGAATCCGCCCACCCCGAGCGGGTCGGAGGTGCAGGTACACGTGATCAAAGGCACCAGCAGCAGCCCCACGCATCTGCCCGAGGATCTGACCGTCACGAACGCGGCCGACACCACCTGCGAATAGTTTCAGGGGCCGGGCGGGCGGCGTTCACCGGTCGTTCATCGTTGCACCGTGACTATCACGCTGCTGACCGCATAATCTTGCACCATGCGTACCCAGTACAACGAGCAATTGCGGTCATTGACGGACCAACTAGCCGGCATGTGCGATTTGGCGGGTACTGCGATGGAGCGCGCCACCCAGGCGCTGCTGCAGGCCGATCTGGCGCTGGCCGAACAGGTGATCAGCGATCATGAGCAGATCGCCACACTGAGCACTCAGGCCGAGGAGTCGGCGTTCGTGTTGCTCGCGCTGCAGGCACCGGTGGCCGGTGATCTCCGCTCGGTGGTGGGTTCGATCCAGATCGTCGCCGATGTAGACCGGATGGGTGCGTTGGCTCTCCACGTGGCCAAGATCGCGCGTCGCCGTCACCCTCAGCATGTGCTGCCCGAAGAGGTCAACGGCTACTTCGCCGAAATGGGGCGGGTTGCGGTGGAACTGGGCCACGCCGCACGCGAGGTGCTGCTCACCCAGGACCCGGAGAAGGCAGCGCGGATTCAGGAAGAAGACGATGCGATGGACGATCTGCATCGTCACCTGTTCTCGGTGTTGATGGACCGTGAGTGGAAGCACGGCGTGACGGCGGCCGTCGACGTGACGCTGTTGAGCCGGTTCTACGAGCGCTTCGCCGATCACGCGGTCGAGGTGGCCCGCCGGGTGATCTTCCAGGTCACCGGCTCCTACCCGGACGGCGAGTCGGTCACCTCGAATCAGTGACTCCGGGCCGGCCAACTCAGGGCCGGTCGGCGGGCGGAACCAGCCGGACGCCGTCTTTGTGTGCCGCGGCCAGGTCCGCCAGAACCTTGGCCAGCACCTTCAGCTCCGCACCGCTGTAACGCAGCAGGAAATCACGGACTCCGCGGTCCATCTCGTCGTGCAGTCGGCGGTGCAGGTCCGCGATGAGTTGGCCGTCGGCACTCAGGCCGAGTTCGATCTCTTTGCGGTTGCCGGGCACTGGGTGGCGTTCTACCAGGCCCGCCTCCACCAACCGCTGCACGTGTTTGGACACCGTGCCCTTGAGCCGGCCGGAGCGCTCCGCCAGTCCGACCAAACTGACCGGGCCTTCGGCGATCTCCGCCAGCAGGTGCATCGATGACGTCGGTAGCGCCCGCACCATCTGCCGTAGCCGCTCGGGGCATTCGGAGGCCATGAAATCGCGCTCGGCGTCGCCCTCGCCGTCGTTCCCGAGCCGGTCACCCACCGTGGCAATCAACCCGGTGATGGCGTCGACCAGCTCAAGTTTGGTTTTCACGGAAACCATCTTGCCACCCACAACTGCTCCGCGTAGATTGTTTCCGTAGAAACCATATCCGCAGAAACAAAAGGAGCCACCATGAAAGCCGCACTGGTCACCGAATGGGGCTCTGTCCCGATCTATACCGACGTACCCGAGCCGCAACCACGCGACGGCGCCGAGGTGGCCGAGGTCGAAGCTTCGGCCCTGACCAACCTCACCCGGGGCGTGGTATCGGGAAAACACTACGCCAGCAAAGAGATTCAACTACCGGCGATCCCCGGCGTCGACGGTGTCGCACGACTTGCCGACGGACGTCGCGTCTACACCGTCTACACCGGCGCCGTCGGATACTCCGGGCTGATGGCCGAGCGCACACTGGTCGACCCGCGAATCGGCATCGACATCCCCGACCACGTGGACTCGGTGACCGCCGCCGCCCTGCCCAACACCGGTATCTCGGCCTGGACCGCCCTGGCGCACGCCGCAGCCGTCAAACCCGGCGACCATGTGCTCGTGTTGGGCGCCACCGGGGTAACCGGTTCCATGGCAGTGCAATTGGCGGGCGGCATGTTCGGTGCTGAAACCGTGGTGGCCGCCGGCCGCAACACCGAACGGCTGGAGTGGTTGCGGTCGGCCGGCGCTCACGACACGATCGCCCTCGGCGAGCAGGATCTGGGTGCGCGGGTCGCCGAGATGCATGCGCGACGGCCGTTCGACGCGGTGCTCGACTACCTGTGGGGTGACCCTGCCGCCCAGGTACTGACCGCCCTGGCTGCCAGTCACCCGGCCGCGCACTACCACCCGACCCGATTCGTGCAGATCGGTTCGATGGCGGGGCCGACCCTGCCGCTGGACGCGGGGGTGCTGCGCAGCACCGGGATCACCCTCTGCGGCGTCGGGATCGGCAGTGTGCCGCCGGAGGTCCTGAGCCGGGCCCGCACCGAGGCACTGCCCCGGCTGTTCGCCATGGTGGCCGACGGTCGACTCGAATTACGGGTGCAGCCAAGGGCATTGGCCGACGTCGCCGAGGTGTGGGCCGGTGGTGAGCCGTCCGGTACCCGCGTCGTGCTGACCCCCTGATTTCTTCCGCGAGCAGACGTAAACCCGTACTTTTTCGAGCCAGATAGTGCGGGTTTATGACTGTTCGCGGGAAGAACTCAGCCGAAGCGGCCCGAGATGTAATCCTCGGTGGCCTTCTGGGTCGGGTTGGAGAAGATCTTCTCGGTGTCGTCGATCTCGATCAGCCGGCCCGGCTTGCCGGTGGCCTCGAGATTGAAGAACGCGGTCTGATCGCTCACCCGGGCGGCCTGCTGCATGTTGTGGGTGACGATGACGATCGTGAAATCCTGCTTGAGCGTGGAGATCAGATCTTCGATGGCCAGCGTCGAGATCGGGTCGAGCGCCGAGCACGGCTCATCCATCAACAGCACGTCGGGTTGCACCGCGATGGCGCGGGCGATGCACAACCGCTGCTGCTGACCACCGGAGAGTCCGCCGCCGGGCTTGTCCAGGCGGTCCTTGACCTCGTTCCACAGGTTGGCCCCGCGCAGCGAGCGCTCGGCCACCTCGTCGAGGGTCTTCTTGTTCCGCACGCCCTGCAGCTTCAGCCCGGCCACCACGTTGTCGCGAATCGACATGGTGGGGAACGGGTTCGGGCGCTGGAACACCATCCCGATCGTCTTGCGCACCCCCACCGGGTCCACCCCGGGGCCGTAGATGTCCTCGCCGTCGAGCAGCACCGAACCCTCCACACGCGCGCCGGGGATCACCTCGTGCATCCGGTTCAGCGTGCGCAGCACGGTCGACTTGCCGCAGCCCGACGGACCGATGAAGGCCATCACGCTGCGCGGCTGCACCGACAGGGAAACCTCTGAAACGGCGTGGAACGCACCGTAATAGATGTTGACGTCCTTGAGATCCAGCCGCTTGGCCATGGATGGCTCCTACACCTTCTTGGGGGAAAAGAACTTGGCGATCGCCCGGGCGCCGACGTTGAGCAGGGCGATCAGCAGGATCAGCGTGAGCGCCGCGCCCCACAGCCGGTCCGTGGGCACCGGGTTGGCACCCGCGCCCGCCGAAATCTGGTCGTACATCATGCCCGGCAGCGATCCCATGAACCCGCTGAACATGTCGAAGTTCATCGCCTGGGCGTAACCGACCAAGATCAGCAGCGGTGCCGTCTCACCCATCACCCGGGCCAGTGCCAGCATCACGCCGGTGACGATGCCCGACAAGGCCGTCGGGATGACGATCCGCACAATCGTCTTCCATTTCGGCACGCCCAGCGCGTAACTCGCCTCACGCAGGTCCATCGGCACGATGCGCAGCATCTCCTCGGTGGCCCGCACGATCACCGGGATCATCAACAGCACCAACGACAATGACACCGCGAACCCGGACCGGCCGAACCCGAGCGTGGCCACCCACAACGCGTAGATGAACAACGCGGCGACGATCGAGGGCACGCCGGTGAGGATGTCGACCATGAACGTGGTGACCCTGCCCAGGCGGGTGCCGCCGCCGTACTCGACCAGGTAGACGGCCACCATCACGCCGATCGGAATGGAGATCAGCGAGCACACCAAACCCTGGAGCACGGTACCGACGATGGCGTGGTAGACGCCGCCGCCTTCGATGAACGTCGTCATCCCGGCCTGCGAGTGGGTGAACCAGGTGGCTGAAGTCAATGCGCGCCAGCCCCGAACGATCACCGCGTACAGCACCCAGGCCAGGGGGATCAGAGCGATCAGCACCGAGAGGGTCACCAACACCGTGGCGACGTGGTTGGTCAGTTTGCGTCGCAGGCTCACGCCCTGGAACGCGGCCGCTTTGACCGGCCGCTCGAGGGTGGAGGTCATGACCGCCCCTTTCCGGCGACCGCGGCCCGGGCCAGCGAGTTCACCACGAAGGTGAGGATGAACAGCACGAGGCCGGCGGCAATGTAGGCGCCGGCCTTGTACTCGTCGTTGAATTCGCTTGCCGTCGCGGCGATCTTGCTCGCAAAGGTGTAGCCGCCGTCGAACAGCGTCCAGCTGAACGCGGTCTGCGTACCACGCAGGATGATCAGCAGCGCGATGGTCTCACCGAGCGCGCGGCCCAACCCCAGCATGGCGCCGCTGATGTAACCCGACAGACCGAAGGGCAACACCGTCGTGCGCACCACTTCCCAGCGGGTGGCGCCCAGGGCCAACGCGGCCTCGATCTGGCCTCGCGGGGTCTGGATGAACACTTCGCGGGTCACCGCGGTGATGATCGGCAGGATCATCACCGCCAACACGATGCCCGCGGTGAAGACGGTGCCGCCGCCGGCCACCGAGGCGTTGCCGGTCTTGAACAGGAACAGCCAGTCCAGGTTCGTATTGAGCCACACCGCAAAGGGTTTGATCGCCGGGGCCAAGACGTACAGGCCCCACACGCCGTAGACGATGGACGGCACCGCGGCCAACAGGTCCACCAGGTAGGCCAGCGGCCCGGCCAACCGGCGCGAGGCGTACTGGGTGAGATAGATCGCGATACCCAACGCCACCGGCATCGCCAACGCCAAAGCAAATACCGAGACGAACACCGTGACCTGGAGCAGATCGAAGATGCCGAAGTGCATCGCCGAGGTGTCGGTGGTGATCCAGTTGCCGCCGTAGAGGAAGAAGTTCTCCTCGTTGCGGGTCAGGGCCGGCACTGCCCGCCACAGCAGGAACACCCCGATCGCCGCGATGAGCGTGACGATCAGGATGCCCGAACCTTCGGCGACGCTATGGAAGATCCGGTCGCCGAGGCGAACCTTGGCGCCCTTGGAAGGGTTGGTGGAGATGGGTTCTGGCTCAGGGAAGGGGGAGGCGAGCGTCTCCCCCGACCCCGATTCAGATGGATTCGGCGTCGTCACTGTTGTCCCGTCAGGGCCCCTGTTGGTCATATGGTCGAAAAACCCATCCTTGCCCAGATTCCTCCCCTAATGCCAGCGGGCTGTCTATGCGATGGCCTCGACGGAGGTCAGCAGACGCTGCTTGAACTCGTCGGAGAGGGCGATGTATCCGGCCTGCGACAGGCTGGCCTGCCCCTCGTTGGCCGCCACGGTCAGGAAGGACTTGACGGCCGCGGCGGTGTCGGCGTCGTAGCCCTTGGAACAGACGATCTCGTACGTGGCCAGCACCAGCGGATACACCCCGGCCTCCTTCGAGGCGTACAGCGCGTTCAGGTCCAGCACGAGGTCCTTGCCCTCACCCTCGAACTTGGCTGCGCCGACGGCCTTGGTGGTCGACTGGTCGTCGAGCGGGACGGCACCGGCACCGCTGTCGATCTCGGCGTAGGGCAGGCCCGCGGCGGCGGCCGGGCTCTTCTCGACATAGCCGATCGAGCCGGGGGTGGCCTGCACCGCCTGAACCACTCCGGAGGACTTCTGCGCGCCCTCACCGGCTCCGCCCTGGAACTCCTTGCCGTCGCCCTTGGTCCAGGTCTGCGGTGCCGCGGCGGCCAGGTACTTCTGGAAGTTGTCGGTGGTACCCGAGGAGTCCGACCGGTAGATCGGCGTGATCGCCAGATCCGGCAGCGTGGTGCCGGCGTTCAGCGCGGCCAGCGCCGGATCGTTCCACTTGGTGATCTGGCCGGAGAAGATCTTGGCGAGCGTGTCGGGGCTGACCACGAGCTTGTCGACGCCTTCGACGTTGTAGGCCAGCGCGACGGGGCCGAACACCAGCGGCAGATTCCAGGCCTCGTTACCGCCGCAGCGCTCGGCGGCCCGGGCGACCTGATCGCCCTTGAGCGCCGAATCGGAACCGGCGAAGTCGACCTGTTTGGCGATGAACTGATCGACCCCGGCGCCCGAGCCCGTCGGGTTGTACGACAGGTTCTGGCCGGAGCACACCTGGCCCCACACCTTGTTGAATTCGGCGATCGCGTTCTGCTGGGCCGTCGAGCCCTCGGCGGTCAGCGAGTTCTTGCCGCCGCACTCGGCCGAGGAAGCCGCGGTGCCACCCGAAGTCGCAGAGCCGGAGGTTCCGGTGTTGTTGTCGCTACCGCACGCGGTCAGGGTGAGCGCCGCGATGGCGGTCGCCGAGAGCGCGACCCCGATCGGCTTTCCCACACCCCTGCCAATGCTGATGAGCTTCACATGTCCCACTTTCAGTCGACCAGTTGACGGCTTCGGACTCTCCGGCAACGTATTCGGCCGCAGTGGACAACTCGCGGACGGCAGGTGAATCAGCAGTGAACAGGTTCAGCGTGTTCACAGCTAAACGGGTTAACCGGCGGCGTACGCCGCGTCGACGCTGAACACCTCGAAACCCAATTTCCGGTAGGTGGCGACGGCCGCCGAGTTATCTGCCTCCACGTACAGCATCACCGTCGAACAGGCGCGCTCGGCCAGATGGTGCAGGCCGATCAGTGTCAGCACCGAGCCCAGGCCACGTCCCTGGGCGGCCGGATCGACGCCGACGACGTAAACCTCCCCCAACTCGGTGGCATGCACTTTGGTCCAGTGAAAGCCCAGCAGTACCCCGGTCTGGTCGTCGAACGCCTCGAACAGTCCGGCCGGGTCGAACCAGGGCTCGTCGCGTCGTTCGGCGATCTCCCGTTCGGTCCAGCCGCCCTGCTCGGGATGCCAGGAGAAGGCCGCATTGTTGACGCGCAGGATTTCGGCGTCGTCCTGCGGCCCTCGGTACGTGGCGATCCGCACGTCCTCGGGCACTCGCACCGGCGGCAGGTCGGTCAGCGGACGGCGCATCTGCAGCAGCTCACGAGCCACCTTCAGATCCAGCGCCGAGGCCAACGACCGGGCCGCCTCGAGGTTGCCGTGCGCCCAGATCCTGGTGCCCGGACCACCCGCGGCCAGTCCGGCGCGGGCCAGTGCCGCACCGGTACCGCGACGTCTGGCATCGGGATGTACCACCAGCTCGGCCATGGCCGGGTCGTCACCGCCGGCCGGGGCCAGGTTCAGGTAGCCGACCAGGTCAGCACCGTCGGTGGCCACGAGATGGCGGGTGCGGTCCTGGCTCAGCTCGCGCAGCACCTGATCGCCGACGGGCGCCACCCCGTCGGCGGTGGTGGCGGCGGTGATGAGGTCACGGATACGGGTCTGCTCGGCCGGTGACAGCCCGGCTCGCCAGTCGAGTTCGGTCACTGGCTCGGCAGCCTCCCGGCCAACGGCTCACCGGCGTCGTGGGTCGGGTCGAAGTCGTCGTCGACGTCGCCGTCGCCGGGTTCGGTACCGGCCGCCTCAGCGGCGGGAGTGCGTCCGCGGGACGGACGTACCGCCTTGTAGCCGACGTTGCGGACGGTGCCGATGAGCGCTTCGTACTCCGGCCCGAGCTTGGCCCGGAGCCGACGGACGTGCACGTCGACCGTGCGGGTGCCGCCGAAGAAGTCATAGCCCCACACCTCTTGGAGCAGCTGGGCCCGGGTGAACACCCGCCCGGCGTGCTGGGCGAGGTATTTCAGCAGCTCGAACTCCTTGTAGGTGAGGTCGAGCGGACGCCCCCGCAGCCGCGCGGTGTAAGTGCCTTCGTCGATCACCAGCTCGCCGAGCGTGATCTTGCCGACATTCTCCTGATTGGCGCCGCCGCCACGGCGGCCGACCAACAGCCGCAGCCGGGCGTCGATCTCGGCGGGGCCGGTGCCCGGCAGCAGGATTTCGTCCAATCCCCACTCGTGGTTGACCGCCACCAATCCGCCCTCGTTGATCACCGCGACCACCGGCACCGACGTGCCCGTCGTCCCCAGCAGTCGACAGAGCCCGCGAGCAGCCGCGAGATCGGTGCGCGCGTCGACGATGGCCACATCGGCACTGCCTGCTTCCAAGAGCGAGGACACCTCGGTCGGTGCGGTCCGCACGGTGTGGGCCAGAAGCGACAGAGAGGGCAGGACAGTCTCGGGATGCGGGTCGACGGTCAGTAGCAGTAGATCCAACGGGTCCTCCGGCGCGCCGGCAATCACTTCCCACGATCGCCCGGACCCCGGTGTCCGCACGGTCGGATTCATGACTGACATGAAGCCGTTACCGGCCATTAGTGTTCTAACGATAACGCCTCACCTGCGGATCAGCCGCGCCGAGCGGATCGATCCGTCTGCCGTGGGCGACAATGTGGCGGTGCGCAAACTGCTGATCGGGCTCACCGCGACCGTGACCGCACTCGTCGTCGGGGTGCTCGGCGCCGATTTCGGTTCCGCGATCTACGCGGAGTACCGGCTGGCCCGCAACATCCGCAGCGCCGCCGGATTGAACTGGGATCCGTGGGTGGCCATCCTGGGTTTCCCGTTCCTCACCCAGGTCCGCAACCACAAATACCGGGAAGTCGAGATCCGGGCCGGCGGCGTCGATCACCCGGTGGTCGGCAAAGCCTCACTCGAGGCCACCCTGCACGGGATCGATCTCACCCAGGCGTCGTGGCTGATCCGTCCCACGGCGAAAATGCACGTCAACAAGGCCGAGAGCCGCATCATCATCGACTCCACCCACATCGGCAGATACATGGGCATCGACGACCTGCTGGTGGAGGCGCCGGCACGCGAATCCAACGACGCCACCGGGGGCACCACCGAGTCCGGAATCTCCAGCCCTCAGGGGCTGGTGTTCACCGGAACGCCCAAGGCGTCCGGTGTGGACAAGCGGGTCAGCGTGTCGGTTGACCTGTCGTTCGCCGACGCGGACAAGACCACCCTGGTGCTGACCGCCACCGGAATCCTGACCGGGCCGGGGACCGCCGACGAACCGGTACCCGAGGACAAGACCGCAGCGGTGCTCTCGGAGTTCAGCAATACGATCACCGGCCAGAAACTGCCCTTCGGCATCGCTCCGACCACCGCAGGCGCGCGCGGCTCGGACGTGATCATCGAGGGCATCGCATCGGGAGTGACGATCGACCTGCCGGGGTTCAGGCAGTCATGAGTGCCTCCCTGGTGACGGCGATCGCGGTGCTCATCGCCGCGCTGGGGGTGGCTTATGTGATCGGCCGGTTGATCACGCTGCGTTCCGGGATGGTCAAGGCCGGCGAAGAAGCCGCCAACGTCGATACCAGCGATCTGGGTTTGTCGGACACCGGTCCCACCGTGCTGCACTTCTCGGCCGAATGGTGCGGGCCGTGCGCCGGCGTGCGCCGAGTGGTCGACCAGGTCTGCGCGGAGCTGCCCGACGTTGCTCACGTCGAGATCGACATGGATGCCAATCCCGAAGCCGCCCGGCGGCTTTCGGTCCTGTCGCTGCCCACCACGATCATCTTCGACCGCCATGGCCGGCCGCGGTACCGCACCAGCGGGGTTCCCAAGGCCGCTGACCTGCGCTCGGCGCTGGAACCGCTGTTGGCTTGACGCGGCGGTCATTGGGTAAGCTGTCGCTCGTGTCAGCCCGCCTTGAGCTCGTGCTCACCAAGCGCCGCGCAGTTGATCTGTGCCGCGTCGCGGGTTGCTGCTGTTGTTGTTGCTGTTGAGGGCAGCCGCGCGCTTCTGCGCGCCCGCTCGGGCCTTGCGTCCTGAGCCTGCACACCACCAGACCTTCGACAACAACAGGAGTTCTTTCACATGTCATCGACATCGACCAGGCCCGCCGCCGGCGTAGCGCCTACGCAGGTCGACGCGCGGGGGCCACGCTTCGCGGCCTGGGTCACCACCGCGGTACTGATCGCCACCGTGCTGCTGGCCGGTGTGAGCACGTCCGCGGCGGCGGTGCTGCTGGGTGTCCAGGCGGTGGTGTTCGCCATCGGCGCGCTCGCCGGTCCACGCCACCATCCCTATGGCCGCGTGTTCGCCACCGTCGTCGCGCCGCGTCTGGCTCCGGTCAGCGAACGCGAGCCGGTGGCACCGCTGAAGTTCGCCCAGCTGGTCGGCCTGGTGTTCGCGGTCGTCGGTACTGCCGGATTCGGGTTCGGCCTGGACATCCTCGGCCTGACCGCCACCGCGCTGGCGTTGGTGGCGGCTTTCCTCAACGCGGCCTTCGGCATCTGCCTGGGCTGCCAGATCTACCCGCTGGTGGCGCGGCTGCGTCGCGTCCCCGATCCCGCCTGACAACTCAAACCTGAAGCAATCGAAAGGAATTCGTACATGGCACGTTCCGACGTCCTGGTCTCGACCGAGTGGGCCGGGAACAATCTCGACACCCCGGGCCTGGTGTTCGTCGAGGTCGACGAGAACACCAGCGCCTACGACGACGAGGGGCACATCCCCGGCGCCGTCAAGCTGGACTGGAAAGACGATCTGCAAGACGCCGTCAAGCGTGACTTCGTCGATCAGCAGCAGTTCTCGAAGCTGTTGAGCGACAAGGGCATCAGCAACGACGACACGGTGATCCTGTACGGCGGCAACAACAACTGGTTCGCCGCTTACGCCTACTGGTACTTCAAGCTGTACGGCCACAACGACGTCAAGCTGCTCGACGGCGGGCGCAAGCGCTGGCAGCTCGACGGGCGCCCGCTGGTCACCGACGCCGTCAGCCGCCCGGCAACCTCGTACTCGGCCAAGGCCCCGGACAACAACATCCGCGCCTTCCGCGACGAGGTGATCGCCGCGATCGGTGAGAAGAACCTGGTCGACGTGCGCTCGCCCGACGAGTTCTCCGGCAAGATCCTGGCGCCCGCGCACCTGCCGCAGGAGCAGAGCCAGCGGCCCGGGCATATCCCCGGCGCCATCAACGTTCCGTGGAGCAAGGCAGCCAACGACGACGGCACCTTCAAGTCCGACGAGGAGCTGGCCAAGCTGTATGCCGCGGCCGGCCTCGACGGCCAGAAGGAGACCATCGCCTACTGCCGGATCGGTGAGCGTTCCTCGCACACCTGGTTCGTGCTGCAGGAGCTGCTGGGACACCAGAACGTCAAGAACTACGACGGCAGTTGGACGGAATACGGCTCCCTGGTGGGCGCCCCGATCGAGTTGGGAAGTTGATATGTGCTCTGCACCTAAGCAAGGACTGACGTTGCCGGCCGGCGTCGACCTGGAGAAGGAAACCGTCATCACCGGCCGCGTGGTGGACGGCTCCGGCCAGGCGGTCGGCGGCGCGTTCGTGCGTCTGCTGGACTCCAGCGACGAGTTCACCGCTGAGGTGGTGGCCTCGGCGACCGGCGACTTCCGCTTCTTCGCCGCCCCGGGCACGTGGACGCTGCGCGCCCTGTCGCCGGCGGGTAACGGCGACGCCAGCGTGGCCCCCACCGGTGCCGGCATCCATGAGGTCGACGTCAAGGTCGCCTGAGACCTAGCCGCTCGAACGTGAGCTTGTGTGCGAGTTTTCAGCGATTTCTCGCACACAAGCTCACGTTCGACTGGTATAGGGCGCCCCGACCCGGGACGCCGACCCCTCCGACTAGGAACTAGACTCTTTCCCGTGGTGCTCTTCTTCGAGATTCTGCTCGTCGCGGCCGTCGTGGTCATCACGTGGTTCGCGCTGTACGCGCTGTACCGCCTCGTCACCGACGAGTCGTGACCTCCGACCGGGACGTGCCGGCCAAGACCCCGGCGCCCGAGCCGGGTTCCGGTGACCGGGCCGTAGCGGCTGCCGCCGAACGGGCCAAGGTCACCGCCGCCCGCAACATTCCGGTCTTCGACGACCTCCCGTTACCCGCCGATACCGCCAACCTGCGCGACGGCGTCGAACTCAACGATGCTCTCCTGGCGCTGTTGCCGTTGGTCGGCGTCTGGCGTGGCGAGGGTGAAGGCCGTGACACCCACGGCGATTACCGATTCGGCCAGCAGATCGTGGTCTCCCACGACGGCGGTGACTACCTGAACTGGGAGTCTCGCTCCTGGCGGTTGACCGAGTCCGGCGAATACGACTCCCCCGGCTTGCGGGAGACCGGCTTCTGGCGCTTCGTCACCGATCCCGACGATCCGGCCGAGTCACAGGCCATCGAACTGCTGCTGGCCCATTCAGCCGGCTATGTCGAGTTGTTCTACGGCAAACCCCTCACCCAGGCCTCCTGGGAGCTGGCCACCGATGCCCTGGCCCGCAGCAAGTCCGGGCTGTTGGTGGGCGGCGCCAAGCGGCTGTACGGCATCGTCGAGGGTGGCGATCTGGGGTACGTCGAGGAACGGGTGGACGCCGACGGTGGCCTCGTACCGCACCTGTCGGCCCGACTGTCCCGGTTCGTCGGCTGATGCGCCGGCCAATCATCACGGCAGGTCTGCTTGCCGCGGCCGCGATCCTGGGCGCCTGCTCGTCGGAAGGCCCGCAGCCCGCACCCACCTCGGCACCGGCCGAGCACGGGTCCTACGCCCACTGCCTGACCGAGCACGGGGTACCGGCGGCGCCCGGACCGGTCGCCGGCCCGCCCGCCGGGGTTGACGACCAAACCTGGCAACAGGCCACCAAAGCGTGTTCGACGCTGGCACCGGGCCCGAGCTAGCCCCCACAGCGCACATCTCACCGTCATGTCTTCGCCGGGCCCAGATATGGGGCGGCCCCCGAGCCTTGGTTCCTGGTTGGACAGACCGAGGGGCTCGGGGGCCGGGTGGCTGCGGGGAATTCGCCAGCGCGCTGCGGGCAATACCCCGGCGCTGCTAGCGGGCAGCCACCTCACATGTCCATAAGTCACTCAATTTGACGGACCACCTCCTTCCCTGTGTGCCCACGAAAGTACCCTCGTCCGCGCAGCCCGACAAGCGATTTATTCGCCGCTCAACGGTCGCTGGTGATCGCCGCGTCGATCAGCTGTGCCATTTCGGCGGCCAGGGGCGCATCAGGTAGCCGCTGTCCGTCCAGCGTATGCACCCGCGCGGCCAGGGTAATGCTGGAGACCAGCCAAACCCCTTGCGCAGTAAGAAGATCCGCGGTGGTGAGGGCGCGGAAGTCGCAGTCGTATCCTCTGTTGCGGGCCACCTCGAAAAGCGCCTGCTGGGTGGTGCCACGCAGGATCGGATACCACGGCGGCGGGGTGAGCAGCAACGGTTGACCGTCGGCCCCCGCGGCTGCGATCACCACGGTGGACCGCGGCCCCTCCAACAGGTAGCCGTCCGAGCTGACGAAGATGACGTCGCCGGCGCCGTGCCGTTCGGCGTGCCGCAGCGCCGCCATGTTCACCGCGTAGGACAACGTCTTGGCCCCCGCGGCAAGCCACGGCAGGTCACTGGCGCTGCGGGACAGTCCCCGGTCGAGGGTGATCGCCGCCAGCCCGTCGCGCCGGGCGCCGGCCACCCGGTCGGCCACCGCACCGATGGTGGCAAACCCCGTGGGCGGTCCCCCGCTTTCCCGGCCGCGGCTGTAGACCAACCGCAGCACGCCTTCTGCGTCGTGCTCGGCAGCCCAGTGCCCTGCTCCGAGTGCCACCGCCGCCCGCCAGGCGTCCAAGTCCGGGGCCGGCAGATCAAGCATCTTGGCCGATTGCGTCAGCCGAGTCAGATGCGCCTCCAGCAGGCACGGCCGACCGTCGCGCACCAGCAGGGTCTCGAACACTCCGTCACCGCGCACCGCGGCCAGGTCGTCGGCGTGCAGCAGCGGGACGTCCGGATCGTGGATCTGCCCGTCAAGGGTGACCAGCACGGCTGGTGGGCTTGCCATGGGGCGCCAGCGTAGCGCCAAGAGCACCGAGAGCGCGATGCGCCGCAAACGTAGAGTTGGCCTATGACTGCACTACCGCCGGCGGTTCCGGCGCCCGAGGCCGGCCCTGACGCAGGCGCCGCGTGGCATTACGGTGATCCGCTCGGTGAACAACAGGCCGCCGACCGCGCCGCGGTCGTGGTGGACCGATCACACCGCGCGGTGCTCGCGCTGACCGGCAAGGACCGTCAGACGTGGCTCCACAGCATCTCCAGCCAGCACGTCAGCGCGTTGCCGGACGGGGCCGTCACCGAGAACCTCAGCCTGGATCTGCAGGGCCGTGTCGAAGATCACTGGCTGCAGACCGAGCTCGACGGCACCACGTATCTGGACACCGAGCCGTGGCGGGGCGAGCCGTTGCTGGCGTACCTGCGCAAGATGGTGTTCTGGGCCGATGTGCAGATCGAGCCCGCCGATCTGGCGGTGCTGTCCCTGCTCGGACCCGGCCTGGCCGACACGGCGGTGATCGAGGCCCTCGGCTGTGACGAGCTGCCCGCGGAGTCCACGGCCACGCCGCTGCCCGGCGGTGGGTTCATCCGCAGGCTGCCTGCCGCGGGAATCGAACTGGACCTGGTGGTACCTCGTGAATCCGTAGCCGCCTACCTTCAGAAGCTCACCGATGCCGGGGTCCGCCCGGCCGGTGTCTGGGCGTACGAGGCGCACCGGGTGGCCGCGGGACGTCCGCGCCTGGGTGTGGACACCGATGAGCGGACCATTCCGCACGAGGTCGGCTGGATCGGCGGCCCCGGCATCGGGGCCGTCCACCTCGACAAGGGCTGCTACCGCGGTCAAGAGACCGTCGCTCGGGTCCACAACCTGGGCAAACCGCCCCGCATGCTGGTGATTCTGCACCTCGACGGGGCGTCGGACCGTCCGGTGACCGGGGATCCGGTGACGGCGGGCGGACGCACTGTCGGCCGGGTCGGCACGGTTGTGGAACATGCCGACGAGGGGCCGATCGCTTTGGCACTGCTCAAGCGTGGGTTGCCGGCCGACACCGAGCTGGTGGCCGGCACTGAGGCGCAAGTACCGGCCGCTATCGACCCGGACTCACTGCCCGAGGCCGATGCCACCGCCGGGGCCGGCCGCGCTGCCGTCGAGCGCCTGCGCGGCCGTTGAGCCCTCAAGCCTTCCGAACCCCCAGGACGGTCACCGTGCGGCAGGGCCTGGCAGCGCTTCGCGGCGGGGCACGGTAAAGTGTCGGCAGGACAATAAAGACACACAGATCGGAGCCGCCTAGTAATTGGGCCGCTCCGTTATTGCGCGAGGGGGTCCCCCCATGGGCCGCGGCCGGGCGAAGGCAAAGCAGACCAAGGTTGCACGTGAGCTGAAGTACAGCTCACCGCAGACCGACTTCAGTCAGCTCCAACGAGAGCTGTCGGGATCTCCCGATTCCGGCGACGTCAACGACGACGCCGATGAATGGTCGGGTGAGGATGACTGGCGGCGCTGAGCCGTCAGCACTCCGTCGCAGCTCTTAGACACAGGTCGCGCTGGTTTACGCAGAACGCTTACCAGCGCGACCTGTCTCTGACTGCCTAGAACCGCGGATGCTGTCCGACCAGCTGGGCGCGCACACTGTCCTTGCCGCCCTTCTTGACGGTTCCCAGCGTCCAGCACTGCAGGTGTCGTGCGGTCAGGATGGCCAGCGCGCGGTCAGTGTCCTCCGGGGCGACGACGGCGACCATCCCGACGCCCATGTTGAACGTCTTCTCCATCTCGGCACGTTCGATACGTCCGCGCTGGGCGATCATCTGAAACACCGGGGCCGGCGTCCACGTGCCGCGATCCAGTTCGGCGGTCAGCCCGTGCGGCATGACGCGCTCCAGGTTGCCCGCCAAACCACCGCCGGTGACGTGGCAGAACGTGCGGACCTGAGTTTCGGCGGCCAGCGCCAGGCAGTCCTTGGCGTAGATACGCGTCGGCTCGAGCAGCTCCTCGCCGAGCGTGCGGCCGAACTCCTCGACATGGCCGGCCAGGTTCATCCGGTCGATCTCCAGCAGCACCTTGCGGGCCAGCGAGTAGCCGTTGGAGTGCAGGCCGCTGGACGCCATCGCGATGATGACGTCACCCGGGCGGACCCGGTCGGGCCCGAGCACGTCGTCGGCCTCGACAATGCCGACGCCGGTTGCGGAGATGTCGTAGTGGTCGGGTTCCATCAGGCCGGGGTGTTCGGCCGTCTCCCCGCCCAACAACGCACAACCGGCCTGGACGCACCCTTCGGCGATGCCCGCGACGATGGCGCTGACCCGCTCGGGGACGGTACGGCCGACGGCGATGTAGTCCTGCAGGAACAGCGGCTCGGCACCGCACACCACGAGGTCGTCGACCACCATGGCGACCAGGTCCAAGCCGACGGTGTCGTGCTTGTCCATGGCCTGGGCGACGGCGAGCTTGGTGCCGACCCCGTCGGTCGACGCGGCCAGCACCGGCTCGCGGTACCCGCCGCGTAAGGCGAACAGGCCGGCAAAGCCGCCCAGCCCTCCCCGCACCTCGGGACGGGTGGCCTTGGCGGCCAGCGGTTTGAAAAGTTCGACGGCGCGGTCACCGGCTTCGATGTCCACTCCGGCCGACGCATAGGAAATGCTGTGCTGTTCGGCGATGCCGTGCTGTTCGGCGCCCTTAGTCATCGGATGCAAGGCTACCGCCCCGCTATTTCGGGGGTACAGCGCAGGAGGCGTTAAGCCCGCGTCAAGGACGCCGTCAGGGTCGCCGCGACGCCGGAGCCGTCAGGGCCTGCGCAGCGCCGACGCGTTGTCGTTGTCGGCCGTCAGCGGGACACCGGTGCGAGCCGCAGCTGCCTTTTCGCTCCTCGCGTGCGCGGTCGCCAGCATGTGCTCGACGACGTTCTTCCCCAGGGCGGTCTCCCCGGGCAGCTCGATCGGGTAGTTGCCGTCGAAGCAGGCCGAGCACAGCCGGGTGGGAGGCTGCTCGGTGGCGGCGATCATGCCCTGCTGGGAGATGTAGCCCAGGCTGTCGGCACCGATGGCGTGCCGGACGGCCTCCAGCATCTCGCCCTCGTGTTCGGCAGAGGCCGCGTTGGCGATCAGTTCGGCCGGGGTGGCGAAGTCGATGCCGTAGAAGCACGGCCATTTCACCGGCGGTGACGCGATGCGTACGTGCACCTCCAGCGCTCCGGCCTCCCGCAGCATGCGAACCAGTGCGCGCTGGGTGTTGCCGCGCACGATCGAATCGTCGACGACGATGAGCCGCTTGCCGCGGATCACCTCTCGCAGCGGGTTGAGCTTGAGCCGGATGCCGAGCTGACGAATGGTCTGTGAGGGCTGGATGAACGTGCGGCCGACGTAGGCGTTCTTCATCAGGCCCTGCCCGAACGGGATCCCGGACTCCTGCGCGTACCCGACGGCAGCCGGCGTTCCCGATTCCGGGACGCCGATCACCAGGTCCGCGTCGACGGGGTGCTCGCGGGCCAGCCGGCGGCCGATGTCGACGCGGGTCGCGTGCACCGAACGGCCGACCAGCGTGCTGTCGGGACGGGCCAGATAGACGTATTCGAAGACGCAGCCCTTGGGGTTCGGATTGGCGAATCGGGTGGAGCGCACCCCGTCGGCGTCGATGGCCAGCAGTTCGCCGGGTTCGATGTCGCGCACGAAGGAGGCGCCGACGATGTCGAGGGCGGCGGTTTCCGACGCCACCACCCACCCGCGGTCCAGCCGGCCGAGAGCCAGCGGGCGCACACCGTGCGGGTCGCGTGCGGCGTAGAGCGTGTTCTCGTCCATGAAGGTCAGGCAGAAGGCGCCGCGGACCGTGGGCAGCAGCTCCAGGGCGGCCTGTTCCAATGTGGCGTCGGCGGCGCCGTGGGCCAGCAACGCCCCCAGGATGTCGGAGTCCGTCGTCGCTGGAGCGGCGGCGCTCCCCCGGATCGTCATGTCGATCAGTCCGGCGTCGCGGGCGCGGGTGGCCAGCTCGGCGGTGTTGACCAGGTTGCCGTTGTGACCGAGTGCGACGCCGGTGCCGGCCGCGGTGTTGCGGAACACCGGCTGGGCGTTCTCCCACGTGGTCGAGCCGGTGGTGGAGTAGCGGCAGTGCCCGACGGCGACATGGCCCGGCATCGCGGCCAGGGTCTGCTCGTCGAATACCTGGCTGACCAGCCCGAGGTCTTTGAACACGAGAATCTGCGACCCGTCGGACACCGCGATACCGGCAGCTTCCTGCCCTCGGTGTTGCAGTGCGTACAGGCCGTAATACGTGAGCTTTGCGACGTCTTCACCCGGGGCCCAGACCCCGAATACGCCACACTCCTCGCGCGGTTCGTTCTCGTCGAGTTGCTGACCAGTCACGATAGGGCTGCTCCCGGGGCGGCGGTTGGTGACATAACCGAGTCTACGGTCCAGCCGGCCCAACAAAGGAATCGAATGGCCGGTCTGGCATCAGCGGTTACAACAGCACGGGACGCGGTTGCATTTCCGTGCTGACCGCACGATGGTGTGGCGTGCCCTACCCGAAATTGTCGGGACAACCTCGTCGGCCCACCACATGCCAAGGGCAAGGAAGGTTTTCGTGACGCCCCAACTCCCCGAGACGCTGCCAACCGCGGGTCCGGTATCCGATGACAACGCCCGGCCCTCGGCGTGGCCGGAGGTGACGAAAATCGCACTCCGGTTCTGCTTCCTGTACTTCGGTCTGTTCAGCCTGATGTTCGCGCAGATCCTGTTCGCGTTCCTCGGCGCCGTGGGCAACTGGCTGCCGGACCGGGCGGTGATGTGGCAGATGACCGTGCTGGAGCCGTTGCTGCGCTGGGTCGGCGCACATGTCTTCGGGATCGAGGCGGTGCTGCACCGGGATTCGGGCAGCGGGGACCAGGCCGCGATCTGGGTGATGGTGTTCTGCCTGTTGGTCGTCGCGGTCGCCGGTACCGCAGCGTGGTCGTTGATGGATCGGCGGCGCCGCGACTACGCCCGGTTGTGGGCCTGGTTCCTGACGTTCCTACGGCTGTGTGTGGCCGGGCAGATGCTGTTCTACGGGTTCGCCAAGTTGGTCCCGACGCAGATGCCGGCCCCGCCCCTGGCCGCACTGCTGCGCCCGTACGGGGACTTCAGCCCGGCCTCGGTGTTGTGGTTGCAGGTCGGCAGCTCGTATCCGTACGAAATGACGCTCGGTGCGGTCGAGGTCCTCGCCGGGGTGCTGCTGTTCGCTCCGCGGACCGCGACCCTGGGTGCCCTGCTGGGGGTGGCCAGCATGGTTCAGGTGTTCCTGCTGAACATGACCTTCGATGTGCCGGTCAAGATCCTCTCCGGCCATCTGCTGTTGATGGGGCTGGTGCTGCTGGCACCGCAGTACCGCCGGCTGGCGGACTTCCTGGTGCTGCAGCGCGACACCACTCCGGCGCGTCAACCTGAGCTGTTCGCACATGCACGGGCCAACACCATCGCAGCCCGGGTCCAGGTCCTGCTTGGTATCTGGATGATCGCCGGTTGCGTCCTGACCAGCTGGCAGAGCTGGACCGAGTACGGCGGTGGCCGCGACAAGCCCGAGCTCTACGGGATCTGGACGGTGAGCCGGTTCGACGTCGACGGCAAGCCCGCCGCCCCCTTGACGAGCGATCAGCAGCGTTGGCAGCGCATCGTTTTCGACACCCCTGAGGTGATGACCTATCAGCGGATGAACGGCGAGTTGGTGGACGCGCCGGTCAAGGTCGACGGGAACCACCTGGTGGTGTCGGGACCGGACGGTTCCCCGCTGGCCTCGCTGACCGCGACCCGACCGTCACCGCAGCAGCTGCAGCTGAGCGGTGAGCTGTCCGGCCGCGACGTCGACATCTGGCTGGATCGCTACGACCTCGACCAGTTCACGCTGCGCAACCGGGGCTTCCACTGGGTGCAGGAGTATCCGTACTTCCGGTGAGTCACGAGTCCACCGCCACCAGCGGTAGCCAGCGGGCAATCTCGCCGGCCCGCGATCCCGACATCTGCACGGCGGCACCGGCCGCCTCGAGTCCCAGCAGCCCGGTGGCCAGCAGCAGCCAGGTGCGGGCGTCGGTTTCCACCACGTTGGGCGGATTGCCCCGGGTGTGCCGGGGCCCTTCTATGCACTGCACCGCGACGAAGGGCGGCACCCTGACCTCGACACTGGCGCCGGGAGCGAGTGCGGCCAGGGTGCGGGCGGTCAGCCGGACGGCCTCGGCCAGTTCGGCGCGCGCGGGTTCCGGCTCGGTCGGGTCATGCAACCAGCCGGCCACCGCGATAACCGATGCCCGGGTCTTTTGTGGATCGACACTGCCTCGCGCGGCCATGCCCTAGAGTCTCGCAAAGTGTTTGCCGATCACCGCAATCCGCCGTATCGCACGGCCGGTGCGGTGCTGGTGACGGTTCTCGCGCTGGCCCTGGGACTGATCGCGGCGCAGTTCCGGGGCGCGTTCGAGGCCAAGGTCGGGCTGACCCTGCTGGCCGCGCGGGCCGGTCTGGTGCTCGACCCGGGTTCGAAGGTGACCTATAACGGGGTGCCGATCGGCCGGGTGGCCTCGGTCAGCACGGACGGCGCAGATCCGGTGCGGGCCCTGGTACGCCTGGACATCACGCCGAAGTACGTTGATCTGCTGCCGGCCAACGTGCAGGTATCGATCGCGGCCACCACGGTGTTCGGCAACAAGTACGTCGCCTTCACCTCGCCGGAACATCCAAGCCCACAACGGGTTTCGAGCACCACCGCCATCGATGTCACCGCGGTCACCACCGAGTTCAACAGTTTGTTCGAAACGATCACCGCGATCACCGAACTTGTCGATCCGATCAAGTTGAACCAGACGCTGTCGGCCACCGCGCAGGCGTTGTCCGGTATGGGCAGCGCGTTCGGGCAGTCGTTGTCCGACGGCAACACCATCCTCGATCAGGTGAACCCGCGACTGCCTGCGCTGCGTCACGACATCGCCGGGTTGGCCGATCTCGGCGCGCGCTATGCAGCGGCCGCGCCTGATCTGTTCGACGGACTGGCCGACGCGGCCCGTAGTGCCGACACGTTCAACTCCCAGCGCGGTCACCTCGACGCCGCCCTGATCGCAGCCGTCGGATTCGCCGAAACCGGGTCCGACATCCTCGAACGGGGCGGTCCCTATCTGCAGCGCGGCGCGCAGGATCTGATCCCGACGTCGAAACTGTTCGACGACTATCAGGGGCAGTTGTTCTGCACCATCCGCAACTATCACGATGTCGCACCGGCCTTCTGGGAGACCTTCGGCGGTGACAACGGGTATTCGCTGGACGTCACCGGGACCCTGTCGAGCATCGGGGTGGGCAACGCCTACGTCTATCCGGACAATCTGCCGCGGGTCAATGCCAGCGGTGGGCCCGAGGGCCGGCCGGGCTGTTGGCAGAAGATCACGCGCGACCTGTGGCCGGCGCCGTATCTGGTGATGGACACCGGTCTGTCGATCGCCCCGTACAACCACGTCGAACTCGGCTCGCCGATCTTCATCGACTACGTGTGGGGGCGCCAGGTCGGTGAGCCCACGATCAACCCGTGACGGCTCGGGCCAATACCCGCTCGATCCACTCGGCCACGGCGAGCAGCCGCGGTACGTCGTCGGGCCGTCCGATCACCTGAAGGCCCAGCGGCATCCCATCGGTGTCGCGGAGCCCCGGGACGGCCACCGAGGTCAAGCCCATCACCTGCCAGGGCCGGCTGAACACCGGGCTGCCGGTCGGCATACCGACCGGCGCCGGTCCGGGCGCGGCCGGAGCCAGGATGGCGTCAAACCCGCGCAACTGCTCGGTGACCGCATCTCGTTGCCTACGGGCATGGTCGATGGCCCGGCGGTAGGCAGCCTCGGACGTCGCCCGCCCCTGATCGAGCAGGGCCTGCAGGCTGGGACTCACCTGCCCGGTCTCGGCCGCCAGGGACTGTGCCGCTTCCACTGCCATGATGTCCAGGTGCGCCTGCACCAGCGATCCCGGTGCCGCCTCGGGGGCCAGCCGGTCCACCACGGCACCGCTGTTGTGTAGTGCGGCAACCGAACTGGCCAAACCTTCCCGCATGGCCGGTTCGACTTCACCGAACTGTTCTGCGGCACAGATTCGCAAGGCAGGCGCGTGGTCGAGTCCCGGTGCGCGATCCATACCCAACAGTCCGGCGGCCACCAGCTGCAGGTCCGGCACGGAGCGCGTCAGGAAGCCCATCGAGTCGAGCGTGGGACTCAACCCGGTGATCCCGCTGTCGTCCAGATGTCCGGGAGGCAGCACCAGACCGGCCACCCCGCAGTAGGCGGCGGGCCGGGTGGTCGACGCGGCGGTCTGGGTGCCCAGCGCCAACGGCACCATCCGGTCGGCAACCGCGGCCGCCGACCCGCTGGACGAACCCCCCGGGGTCCGCTCGACATCGTGCGGATTCCGGGTCTTGCCCGGGGTGAAGTAGGCGAACTCGGTGGTGACGGTCTTACCCACGATGACGGCCCCGGCCTCCCGCAGCCGCCTGACGATCCAGGCGTCCTGCGCCGCCGGGGCACCACCGCGAACCGGCGAACCGCATCGGGTCGGCAGTCCCGCGACGTCGATGATGTCTTTCACTCCCACCGGTACCCCGTGCAGGGGGCCGGTGGGAGGGCGGTCGTCGAGTTCCTTCGCTTGCACTCGGGCACCCTCGACGTCGAGTACCTCCCACGCCCCGACAGCCGGTTCCCGGGCGTCGATGCGATCCAGGCAGCTCTCCAGCAGCTGCGACGGCAGGAGGTCACCGTCGTGAATCAGCTCGGCAATCGCGTGGATCCCCAAGTCGCACGGTTGAGTCACGGTTGGCTCGCCGGCTGGTTCTCGGGCTCGGCCACGACAGCGACCGGCCCTGGTTTGACGGTGCCGTCTCCACTCGCTTCGGCCAGGCTGCGATTGCGGGTTTCCGGGGCCATCAGCACCGAGACGACCAGGCCGGCCAGGGTGAGTCCGGCCGCGGCCAGCATGGTGGGTCCGGTGCCGAGGTGATCCAACCCGATCGGCAGCAGGAAGGTACCGATGGCCGCGCCGACCCGGCTCACCGCGGTGACCAGTCCCATTGCGGTGGCACGGATTTCGGTCGGAAAGATCTCGTTGGGATACGACCATTCGAGGATGTTCGGTCCGCCCGAGGCGATGGCATAGACCGCGAAGGCAGCGATCACCAGGAACGCCGGTCCGGCGGGGGCGATGCCCAGCACCACCATCGGGATCAGCATGCCGACGAACGACCAGATCAGCAGTGGACGGCGGCCCAGCGACTCGGTCCAGCGCAGGGCCGGCAGGCAGCCGATCAGAAACAGCAGGCTGATCAGGGTGTAGCCCAGGTTGGACATATTGCCCTCGGCGAGACCGAACGAGCCGAGGATCTGTGGCCCGAAGGTGTACATCGCGAACACCGGGGTGACGGCGGCCAGATAGAAGAAGCCACAGAAGAAGGTCCGGCGAAGGTACACGCCGCGCATGAGTCCGCGGAAACCCAGATCCTGGGTGGCCGGCGTCTCGATGGTTTCCAGGCCGGTGAGGTCGATGTTTTCGCCGAATGCCTTGCGTACCGCCTGTTTTGCCTCGTCCACTCGTCCCTTGGACAGCAGCCAGCGGGGAGATTCCGGTGTGCCGATCCGCATCAGCAGGATGGCGATGCCCGGGATGATCGCGCTTCCGAGCATGTACCGCCACGCGTGGTCGCCGAACAGTGCCGAGATGGTGAAGCCCACGAAAGTGGCCACGGTGGCGCCGAGGAACCAGAACACCACCAGCGAGCCGAGCATGGCGCCGCGTTTCTTGGCCGGTAGCCATTCGGCCAGCAGCGCGGTGGCGATGGGATAGTCCGCCCCGATCGCGATGCCGATGACGAAGCGCAAGGCGATCACCTGCCACGGCGCGTCGACGAAAACACACAGGGCCGAGGCCGCCACCAGGACGGACAGGTCGACGGTGTACATCAGCTGTCGCCCGATGCGGTCGGTGATGCGACCGAAGGCCACCCCGCCGACGAAGATGCCGATCAGCGCCGCGGCGCCGGCCAGACTCTCCTGGCCGGTGGACATGCCCAGTTCCGGCGTCATCCCGACCAGGGCAATGCCGATGATGCTCAGCAGGTAGCCGTCCAGGAAGGGTCCGCCGGCGCTCTGCAGCAGCAGACGTTTGTGAAAGCGCGTGAGCGGGACGGTGTCGATGAACGATGAGGCGGTTGACAAGCGGATCTCCTCTGCGGAGTGCGGATTGTGAAGTCTAGGACCCTCGATGTGATCCCCGACACCCGACAGTGTTCTTTCTTAACGAACGCTATGTCAATAGTGAACGAACACTTTTAACGCGAGCGGAACACACCGGTCGCCGGAGCCACCGCCGCGAGGGCGGCCGTCACCTACACTCGCGGCGTGGTGGATTCACACGGCCAAGCTGCAGGAAGCCGCCCGGGCCGGGGCCAGGGATCCCGATTGCGCCAGGCCCGCGAGGCGCGACAGATGTCGCTTCGCGAGTTGTCCCGACGGGTCAACGTCTCCCCCGGACACCTCTCCCAGATCGAGCGTGATCTGGTGGCGCCGTCGATCAGCCTGCTCTACGCGATCGTCTCCGAACTCGACGTATCGATGGATTCACTGTTCGACGACGGCACCGACGGGGGCCGTCCCACCGCGGCCGCCGGCGATCCCGACATTCCGAGATCACCAGGTGAAGGCCGGTATATCCGTCGTTTCGATCAGCGTCAGGCCATCGAGGTGAGCCCCGGCGTGCGCTGGGAACTGCTCACCCCGTCCACCGATGCGGGCATAGATTTCCGCGAGATCATCTACTCGAAGATCGCCTCGTCCCCGCCGGAGGAGGCATTCATCCGGCACCACGGTCATGAATACGGCCTGGTCCTCGAAGGCCGTCTTCATGCCCAGGTCGAGTTCGACGTCTTCGTCCTGGGCCCGGGCGATTCGATCGCCTTCGAATCCTCTCGCCCACACCGATTCTGGAACGAGGGCCCGGGCGTGGCCCGCGCCGTCTGGGTGTCCAACGTTCCGCACTGATCGACGCCGGCGCACCCCACTTCGGCGCACCGATCAGGCTTTCTGACCTCCATCCGGGATCCGACGCTTGACAAGCGTTTGGACCTACAGAACACTCGCGTTTGTTCTCACAGATCGCTCGATCTCAGTCGATTCCCCGGAGCTGCCATGTCCAATCCTGAGCAACCCACCCGCATCCTGGTCCTCGCGGCCGACTTCTTCGAAGAGTCGGAGCTGATTTACCCCGTCCTCCGGGCCCGGGAGGAGGGCTACCAGGTGACCGTGGCCGGCATGGGGACCGCACCCGTACGCGGCAAATCGGGTTACGGGCCATACCCGGTCGACGCCGACGTCGCCGACCTCAGTGCCGACGACTTCGACGCGGTACTGGTGCCAGGCGGCTTCGCCCCCGACCTGCTGCGCCGTTCGGCGGCCGTCCTGGACCTGGTCGGCAAGTTCGACGCCGCGGTCAAACCGGTGGCATTCGTCTGCCACGGCGCCTGGGTCGGCATCTCGGCCGGCATCGTCTCGGGCCGCCGCCTCACCAGCGTCACCGCAATCCGCGATGACTTGCGCAACGCCGGCGCCGACTGGGTGGACGAGCCGGTGGTCGTCGACGGCAACCTGATCACCGCCCAGCTGCCCCGTGATCTCGGCGCCTGGATGCGCGCCCTGATCGACACCCTGTCCTGATCCGTTCACGCGGCAACGAAGGAGTTTGAAACATGTCCCGAAACCTGCACAGCCCCATCCCCCTTCAGGCTTTCGACACCAGCGACCAAGGCATCGACACCGCCATCTCGATGCCACCGGCGGTGTACACCTCAGAGGAATTCCACCAGTTCGAACTCGACGCCGTGTGGGGCCACGAGTGGTTCTGCATCGGCCGGGCCGCCGACATCCCCAACGCCGGCGACTTCTTCACCGTCACGGTGGCCAACGATCCGCTGATGGCGGTGCGCGGCCGCGACGGCGTGGTGCGGGTGCTGGCCAATGTCTGTCAACACCGTGCCATGCTGCTGGTCGAGGGCAGCGGCAACCGCCGTCGCTTCCAATGCCCTTACCACTCCTGGGTTTACGGCCTGGACGGGCAACTGCAGTCCGCTCCCCAGCTCAACGATTCACCGTGCTTCAACAAGGCCGACGTCAAGTTGCCCGAGGTGCGCTCGGAGCTTTGGGAAGGCTTCATCTTCGTCACCTTCGACGACACCATTCCTCCGCTCACCGAGCGGCTCGGCGGACTCTCGGACTATCTGGCCAACTGGGATATCGCCTCCCTGCACTCAGCGGCGCCGCAGCAGTTCACCGATTACAACTTCAACTGGAAGCTGTTCGGCGACGAGTGCTATCACTGCCAATTCCTGCACTCGCAATCCTGGGTACCGATGTACCCGACCTCGGCCGAACAGATCAACTTCCGCGCCTCCTTCAACGACGCCGACAAGGGCGTCATCGGCTACGAGCTGATCAGCGTCGAAGAAGGCGCCTCGCCCACCAAGACCGGACGGGTGATGCAGCCCTTCCTGCCCAACCTCACCAGTGAGCAGCGGTCCAAGCTGGCCTACGTCACGGTGGCACCCAACCTGCTCATCATCGCGATGCCCGACAAGGTCAAGTACTTCCACTGGCTACCCGGAACCACTGCCGGCACTTCACAGTTCGCCGCCACCTGGATGTACCCGGAGTCCACCTTGGCGCTGCCGAACTTCGATGTGGACTGGAAGCAGGAGGTCGAGGATCTGGCCGAGGTCATGCGCGAAGACGAAATGGCCTGGAACGGCACGCAGAGCGGCATGCGGTCCCGGTTCGCCCCGCGCGGACGCTACGCCCCGCCCGAAGAAGTGCTCGTCGCACTCAACCACTGGCTGGTACGCAAGTACCGCGCAGCCGACCAACAGTCATGACCAGCCAGCTGAGCCGAACCTCGATGGCACCGGAAAAGCCCGCCAACGCTTCGGCATTCGACCTTCAGGTGGCCCGGCGCCACGATGCCGCGACCGGAATCATCGGTCTGGACCTCGTCGCACCGGACGGTGGCGAACTACCGCCCTGGCGACCGGGAGCGCATCTGGAGTTCCTGCTGCCCGGACCCGACGGTACCGAGCTGATCCGGCACTACTCGTTGTGTGGGGACCCGACGGATCGTGGCGTCTACCGGTTCGGCGTGCTCGAGGAACCCGAAGGCCGCGGCGGGTCGGCGTATGTGCACGCGCACCTGAACGAAGGCACCTCAGTCCGGGTCCGCGGTCCGCACAACCACTTCCCGCTCGACGAGGCCGCCGAGTCCTACCTGTTCGTCGCGGGTGGAATCGGCATCACGCCGATCCTGGCCATGGCCCGGATGGCCACGGCCGCCGGCCGGCCCTGGCGCGCGGTGTACCTGGTGCGCAGCCGGGACCGGTTGGCCTTCGCCCACGAGCTGCTGGCTCTGGGCGAAGACCGGGTCACGATCTGGGTCGACGATGAGATGGGCCTGTTCGATCTGCCCGCCCTGGTGGCCGAACTGACGCCAGGTTGCGGCGTCTACGCCTGCGGCCCGGGCCGGATGCTCGACGCTCTCACCGAGTTACACCACGCCGACGCGGACTGGCAGCTCAACCTGGAACGCTTCGCCGCCGCCCCGATCGATGTCAGCGGTGACGTCGACTTCGAGGTGGTCACCGCCCGCAGCGGTGCCAGCTATCCCGTTCCGGCCGGCTGTTCGATCCTGGAAGTTCTCCGGAAAAACGGTATGGCGGTGGACTTCTCCTGCTCCGAAGGAGTCTGCGGTACCTGCGAGACCGCGGTGGTCGAAGGCGTGCCCGAGCACCGTGATGCGGTACTCAGCACCGAAGAGCGGGAAGCCAACGACACCATGATGATCTGCGTCTCCCGCGCCCGAACCGCCCGCCTGGTTCTCGATATCTGAGCCCCTCATCCGAAAGGAACATCTCATGTCCACCCTGTCGAAGGTCGTCGTCACCGGCGGGTCCGGTCGCGTCGGCCGCTATGTCGTCGACGAACTGGCGTCCGGATTCGATGTCACCAACGCCGATCTCGCCCAGTCCGAGGCTGCGGTCGATTACACCCAGCTCGATGTCACCGATCTGGACAGCGTCCGCCGCGCCACCAAGGGTGCGGATGCGGTCGTGCATCTGGCCGCCCTCGATTACGACTGGAACGCCGCACCGGAACAGTACATTCGGGTCAACACCATGGGCACCTGGAACGTCCTGCAGGCCGCCGCCGAGAACGAGGTACGCAAAGTCGTGCTGTGCTCCAGCATTTCGGCGTGCGGATTATCCGAGATGCGGCCGGACTGGACGCCGCAGGCGCTGCAGGTCGACGAGCGCCATGAACTTCGCCCGGTGCAGGCATACAGCGTGAGCAAGCAGATCATGGAAACCATGGGCCGCAGCTTCGCCACCGGGAGCCCCATGGACGTGCTGTGCCTGCGCCCGCTGGCGGTGGTGCTGCCGGAGACGATCGCCGAATACACCGCGTTCATCGACAATCCGGAAACCCATTGGCTCTACTACTACGTGCACGCCCGCGATGTGGCGACCGGCTTCCGCAAAGCACTCGAGGCGCGCGACCTGAAGTTCGGCACCTTCTTTCTCAGCGCCGACGACACCTCGCATCCGGAACCGACGCTCGACTGGTACCGGTCCCGGATCGGGGAACTGCCCGAGATCACCAATCCGCGTCTGTTCCAACTCAATCCGCGGGCATCGATCTTCAGCAACCGGCAGGCGCGTGAGCTGCTGGGCTGGGAACCCACCACAGATTTTCTCTCGCTGCGCGCCGAACTCGGCGTCTGAGAACCGCAGAAAGGACTACTCCATGACAAGCACCGTTCTGCCCGGCAAGGTGGATTGGACCGGGGACAACCCCTTCATTTATCTCAAGACCGATCCGACCGGCGACTGGTCCTCCCTGTCGGTGTTCTTCCGGATCACCGCATCCGACCACGGCACCGGCCACCTCACCGTCGTCGTCACCGATCCGTATGACCCCGAACGAGCTTCGGCCCTCGGGCTCACCGACAACGAGCCGCTGGCCCGCTTCCTGATCGAGGACTTCGTCAGCAAGTTCGTGTTGTTCCGGCCCACCAAGGCATTCGAATCGGTCAAGTTGCACACCAACGCCGAGTTCTCCCAAGACATCACCGACACCGCCTGGGTAGAGCGGGCCCGGGACGCCTCCGCCGGTGTCGAGGTGGCCATGCAGTGGGATCAGCTGCAGCCGTCGTTCGCGGTCCATCAACCGGCCGCCGAATCGGGTACCGGGCGCCACGAGATGCTCAGCGTCTTTCTGCCGGCCGGCTCGGCCGTCGTCACGGTGAAAGGCACCGCGTTGCCCGGAGCCACCGTGGAGCGCGACTTCTTCGGCGGCCGTGCCCAATCGGCCGCGCTGGCACTGTCGGAAACCTGGGTGCAAGCGTGACCGTCTCAGCCTTGCCCGCCGCGGATGCCGCGGCCGGTGCGGCCATGCTGGCCACTGACCCGCACTGGACCGGGCTGACCCGGGCCGTCGACGTGACCGGAGCCGATCGCCGGTTGTGGCACGCCGGCCCGCCGTTCTCCGACTGGTCCGCGGTTCCGGTCCCGGTTCGTAACTCGCTGGCGCTGGCCTGCATCTACGAAAACTGGGCGGCCACCCCCGATGAGGCGTGGGCACTGCTGGCGGACGGGTGCGTCGAGTATGCGCCGGCTCAGGACCACGGGCTGGTGGTGCCGTTGGCCGGGGTGATCTCACCGTCGATGGCGCTGCACGTCATCTCCGATCCCGAATCGGGCCGGGTGCGCTACGCCGCGCTCAACGAGGGCATGCGGCACTGCCTGCGGCTGGGCGTTCTCGATCCGGAGGTCCCGGAGTTCCACCGCTGGCTCAACGGGCGGTATGCGGCCTGGCTGGCCGCGCGGCTGGATCCCGCCATCCCGCTGCTGGGTCTGCTCGCCGGATCCCTCAACCACGGAGACGACGGGCACAGCCGCACCCTGGCCGGCTCTCGGCTGTTCGCCGAATGTCTGCTCGATGACACCGCGCCGGACGACATCCGTGAGTTCTTGACCACTTGCGGGGCGTTTGCGCTGAACATCTGGATGGGCACCGCAGCCCTGATCCTCGGTGCCGCCGAGGGTTTCGAACATTCCGGCCTCATCACGCGGGCCGGCGGCAACGGTGTGGATTTCGGCATCCAGCTGGCCGCCCGGCCCGGGCACTGGCAGACCGTGGCGGCTACCGCGCCGTCCGGGCCGGTCGAGGCGGCGCATCAGGGCCGCACCGCGGTCGGAGCGATCGGCGATTCGGCGGTGGTGGATCTGCTCGGGCTCGGCGGTCAGTCGCTGCGCAGCGCCCCTGCCGTCACCCAAGCACTGGACGGCTACCTGCCCGCTGACGCCCTCGATCGGCCGCAGCGGCTGCTCCCGCTCACCATGGACTCGGCCGGGGGCTTGCGGACCGGCCTGTCGGCGCACACGGTTGCGACGGCCGGAGTGAGCCCGCTGGTGCTGTTGGGCATGATCTCCGACACCGGCCACGGCCGTATCGGTGGTGGCGTCTATCAGCCACCACCGGAGGTGTTCTCGCTCAGCTGAGGTCGAGGTCGGCTCTACTATCGTCGGATGCGAGGGATTCAGCGGCCGAAAACACTGGCCGATGCCTAAGCGCGCAGTGCCGGCGAGCGTTGAGCAGCCCGCGGCCTGGCCGCCTGCCCTCCCGGCATGGCGCGGGGTCGGGCTGTCCCTCGCGCCGATCTGCGCCGCGGCGTTCCACGGTGTGGCCGCCGTGTGCGCCGCATCCATTGCGGCCGTGTTGATCTTCGCGTTCGCCCGGCTGCGCCGAAACGCGCCGAGTGCGGTGTCGACGGGTGATCTGGTCGCCGCCACCGTCGGTCCGGCCGCCGGTCGGTTCACCAGCCTGATCCAGCTGGCGGCCTACGTGTTGTTGGGTGTGGGCGCGGCACTGAGTCTGGCGCTGCAACCGTTGACCGGGGCACCCGATCTGGAGACCGCGCTGGCCGGTTGGTGGTGGCCCGGATGGTCGGTGGCAGTGGTGGTGATCGCCGGCGCCGTGGTGGCGTACCTGCCGGCCCGTGCAGTAGGTGCGACGGCTGCCGCCCTCGCCGGCGTGGGCCTGCTGGTCTTTGTGTACCTCGCGCTGGCGGTCGTGGCCCGGGTGGTGTCGGGAACCCCTCCGATCCAGGTCGGGTCCACCCACTTCGGATCAGTGCTGTTGGCCACGGCCGCGGCCATCCCGCTCGGTCTGGGTTTGGTGGGCTTCGAAACCGCCACCGTGGTCAGCGGCCGGCTGCGGTCGCCGGCCCGCCCGATGGGCACCGCGGTGGGCGTCGCCGCGTTGAGTGCGCTGGCCCTTCTGGTCGCGGTCAACATCGGCACGACCGGCGGCTTCCACACCACTTCCGTGAATCTGTCGTTGGTGATCTCGGAGTTCTTCTCGGATGCGGGCTTCTACTGGTTTTCCGCGGGGGCGTTGTGCCTGGCATCGGCGGCGTTGCTGGTGTTGATGTGGGCGGCCACCCGCGTCGCCGCTCGGTTGTTCGGGCCCGGACCGGAGGTGGCGATGCTGGTTCCGGCGGCGATGTGCGTGCTGGCCGTTGCGTTCTGCCGGTTTCAGGAGCACATCGGCCGGCTACAGACGACGGTCCCGGCACTGTTGCTTCTCGTGGTTTATCTGCTTGTCACCGAGGCGAATTCACGCGTGGCCGGGTCGACGGCGGCTCAGCAGGCGCCCCGGCTGGTCCTGACCGTGGTCATGGTCTGCGTGGTGTTGATCCCGCTGCGTGTCACCGAGTACGCCCTGCCCACGTGGTGGCCGCTGCTGCTCACCGTCGTGATCCTCGCGGTGGCCGCGCTGCTGGCGCGTGCCGGTAGGCCAGAACCGCCAGCGCCCCCGCTTCGTTGATCGCCAGATGCGCCAGTATCGGCGCGGCCAGACTGGCCGAGCGTTGGGTGAGCCGGCCGAACACCCATCCCGCCACGCCGGTGGCGAGCACGGTGGGGATCACCGGCTCCCCGGCGGCCCGGGCGTCGGCGATGTGGGACAACCTGAAGGCGGTGGCCTGCAGCATCTGACCGCCCGACGGGCCGAAGGCGTCGGCACCGACCGTGGCGAGTGCGGCCCGGAACGTGGCTTCTTCCGGCCAGACCGTTCCCAGTGGAATACGCAGCGCCAACCACCGACCAGGCGCTTCGGGAAGGGGCTTACGCCGCATCTCGGTGCGGACGACGGGCACCGCGGAGCTCGCGGCCACCCCGGCGGTCACCGCGGCGGCGCTCGCCAGGCCAAGCCGCAGGCCTGACCACAAGGCCGGGGGGCGTAACCCGGAACGGGCCCCGGTCCGAAGCAGCAGCGCACTGCCGAGCACCGCCCGCACCAGCGGTTGCCAGCGCGACGGCAGCCGCGGATCGACCACGCCGTTCCACGCCACCACCGCCGTCGCCAGCCCCAGGGCGCGCAGCTGTGCGCGGCGTCGGTTCATGCGCCGGCTGCCGGCCCGGTCAGCTCGGCGATGATCCGGCGGCACGCCGGTGCGGCCTCGGGGTCCAGATCTGACGCGATGAGCGCGATCAACAACGCGATACCCACCGCTCCGGCGTCGGGACTACCGACGGCCCGCTGACCGACATAGCTCGCCCGGCCGAAGCGGGCGCGCATCTGTGCCGTGCCCGCAGCGCCGTCGGCCGCGCCGCGGGCCACGTCGACGAGACTTTGCCCACCGGCCCGGCCGGCGCCGTCCAGCGCGTCGAGCATCGTCCGGTCTCCGGGCTTTGCCCCACCGGCGCGCTGCACTGACTGCATTCCGCGGGCCACCCCGCGCGAAAGCGCGGCAGCGTGTTCGGAGGGGTCCACCGACGCCGTCTCCTCGGCGATGGCGTCGAGCACCAGTCCGATCAGGGGGCCGCTCGATCCACCGACGGTGTCGAGGAAGCTGCGGGCCAGCCGCGTCAGTCCGGGCTGCGACGACGAAAGACGACGAGCATTGCGCACTCCGGCCACCAGGTTGTCCCCGAAATCGCCGTCACCGGCACGCTGGTCCAGATCGGTCAGCCTCGCATGGGCTCGCTCCACGGCCTCGCCCACCGACCGCAGGAAAGGGTCGTCATCGTCGTCGGCAACCGGGGCGGCCGAGGCCGGAGCCTGCGATTCGGCGGAAGCGAACGTCGACATGGGCGGCCATCCCGGTACCGCGGTCTCGTGTCGCCACAGCTGCGCCCGCTGATCGTCCGAGCGGGTCACGGTGAGCGAGAATCCCCGCATGTCGAGGGCCGAGATGTAGGTGCCCACCAGCGCGCCGTCGATGACAATGCCGCGCGCACAGAGCAATTGGTCGACGATCGCGGTGATCGCGCCGAGCTCCAGTGCGGTGGTCGCACCGAGCCCGTTCACCAGCACGAGCACCCGGTCGGTGCCGGCGGGCAGCGCGTCGAGCAACGCGGTCACCATCTTTTCCACGAGATCTTCGAGACCCGCCAACCGGGTCGAATCCTGTGCCGGCTCGCCATGGATGCCGATGCCGTACTCGAGGGTCCCCTCGGCGATGTCGAAGGCCACCCGGCGCGTCGCAAACGACGTATGGGATCCCGACGCGACGGCCAAGCTGCGGCTCTCGCTGACCACGCGGTCACCGAAGTTCTTGAGCTGCGCCAGGTCTGCCCCGGTGTCGGCCAGCGCGCCGAGCAACTTCTCCACGATCACGGTCGCACCGGTGCCCCGTCGGCCAGTGCCCGTCTCGTCGTTCTCGGTGGCCAGGTCGTCGTCGACGAGGACGCGCTCGGTCGGAATGCCTTCGGCGGCCAACCGCTCGGCGGCGATGCCGAAGTGGATCCGGTCACCGGTGTAGTTCTTCACCACGTGCAACACCCCGCCGTCCCCGGCGACGCGGCGCGAGGCCTCGTAAATCTGCCGGTTGTGCGGGCTGGCGAACACCCGGCCCGGCACCGCGGCATCGAGCCCGCCCAGACCGACGAAACCGGCGTGCATGGGTTCATGGCCGCTGCCGCCACCGGATACCAGCCCGACCTGCCGACACGTATCGCGGTGGCGGGCATACACATACAACGGGTCGGTGTTGAGGGCGAGCATGTCGGCGTTCGCGCTGCAATAACCCTGCAGCGCAGCCAACTCGACGTCGCCGTCCGGCAAGAACAGCCGCGTCGGCTCAGCCTCCGGGTTCGGGCTCGCGTTCATCGCTTCCCTTTCATGCCGTCAGTTCTCGGGCCCGTCTTCGCCCGCCGTCTTGTCCAGCGCCACCCGGATCCGCTCGGTGTCAGCCGGTGTCCAGCCCTCCGGTGGGGCCACCGCGGCCCAACCGTCGAGCATCGAGTGGCCGTAGTTGTGGCCGTGCCCGGCCGGCACGCTCGAGGCGTTGGTGATGTCGGCGGCCACCTGCCAGAAGGTGATGATGGGGTACCAGCGCATGGAAGCGGTGCGGTCGGTGCCGGGCGCTTCGACCAACCAATCCGGTTCGGAGAACAGCAGATCCGTCGACCACCAGACGATCGGGTCCGACGGGTGCTGCAGGAACAGCACTCGGGTGCCTTCCCACGGGCCTGCGGTGTCCTCGGCGATCTCGCCGGCGTCGGCGGCCTCGGAGAACCGCACGGTGCGCCCGTTGTCGTAACGCGGACGCACCTGCGGGGTGCCCGGGTCGCGGCGCACCGTCAACCCGTTCCACAGCGGGCTGGCGTTGGGCGGGCCCACCCACAGCACCGAGGAGAAACCCATCCGCGAGATGTCGGGAAGCCAGTCGAACGCGCCCTGACCGGCCATCGACCCCAGGCTCTCGCCGTACAGCACAAGCTTGGGCCGGCGCTCCGGCGGCAATTCTTCCCAACGCGCCTGGATCGCGTCGATCATCATCCGGCCGTTGTCCATCGACTTCTGCCGGTCGCCCATGAACGAAATCCAGCTCGGCAGATAGGAATACTGCATGCCGACCATCGCGGTGTCGCCGTTGTACATCAGCTCCAACGCGCGCGCGGCCACCGGATTGACCCAGCCGGTACCGGTGGTCGGGACGATGACCAACAACTTGCGGTCGAAGGCTTGGGTGCGCTCAAGTTCACTGAGCAGCACCGCGATCCGCTGCTCGTCGGTGTCGGCGGTGTGCAGACCGGCGTACACGCGGATGGGCTCTTTGGCGGGTTCACCGTTGACTGCTTCGAGTTCGGCGGCGCGGGGGCCGGTGGCCACGAAATTGCGACCTTGAAATCCGAGCGAATCCCACGGCGCGAATGATGCTGGGCTGCCCGATCTTTGGGGTTCGGTCGGCTGGTTGACACCCTCACGGGTGGTGGAGTTCTGCGGCTGGAACACCCGGCTGGCCCCCGCCAGGAATCCGCGGTAGAGCACACCGTTGACCAGGGTGATGACCAGCACCACCACGATCGCGGTGCCGATGAACTGGGCCACCTCCCGATGCAGCCGCCAGCGCCGGATGAAGAACCGGGCCAGCAGTCGCACCGCGTCGCGCAGCACCCGCGCGGTGCCGATCAGCGCAGCGGCCACCGCAGCGGTGATGATCAAGGTCCGCATGTAGCCGAGGGTGGCCGGCCCTTCGATACCCATCAGCGCCGAGACCTGGCGCTGCCAGGCCGCGGCCGGGATCAACATCAGCACGCAGGCCGCGGCCGAGCCGGTGATGACCAAGGCCTTGACCCAGTACAGCACCCGCTTCTGCGGGGGCCACCAGGTGCGTCGCGCCAACACAAAGCGGTACAACGCTTTTCCGAGCAGGACTCCGATGCCGTAACCGATGGCGAGGTTGATGCCACCGATGAGACCGGCGAACAGCCAATCCCGCGGCAGCAGCGACGGAGTCAGCGACAGGCAGAAGAACAGGACGCCGACGGCGATGCCGGTGAAGTCCAACCGCACCAGGCTCCAGGCCCAGCGCAGCAGAGGATGACGTGCGTCGAGGGTCTCGGCCGTCACCCGAACAGCCCGGGCAGCACGCCCTCCGACGTGCTCCGAAGCTCCGCAAGGGTGATGCTGAACTGGCCCTGGACCTCGACCGAGTCGCTACCTTGGTCGACCACGCCGACCCGGGTCACCGGCAGGTTTCTGGCCTCAC
>NZ_LZJD01000085.1:0-700 GCF_001666875.1 Mycobacterium sp. E802 | reverse complement strand
CGCCACGTCGAGGGCTACCACTACCGCGAAATCGCCGCCCTGATGGGCACACCCGTCGGAACCGTGATGTCCCGACTGGCCCGCGGACGAAAGCGGCTGCGGGAGTTGCTCGCCGACGTGGCCCGGGACCGTGGCATCGGCCGCGACGCCGGTAAGGTTCAGGCTGCCGTGCCGTTGTCCTGACTCCGGGCCAGATACCCTCTGGCAACCGCAGTTTCGGCGAGCAGCTTACGCAGATTGCGACGCGCCCGGTGCAACCTCGACATCACGGTTCCGACGGGTGTGCCCATCAGGGCGGCGATTTCGCGGTAGTGGTAGCCCTCGACGTCGGCGAAGTACACGGTCATCCGGTTGGCCGCAGGGATCGCGTCCAGTGCGTCCGCGATGTCGTCGTCGCGCATCGCTTCGAGCGCTTCCACTTCCGCTGACCGCAAACCCGAAGATGTATGCCGCCCCTCGGCGGACACCTGCCAATCGGTGATGTCTTCACACAGTTGCTCACCCACGGCGCGTTGGCGGGCGCGATAGCTGTTGATCCAGTTGTTGTACATGATCCGAAACAGCCATGCGCGCGCATTCGATCCTGGCTTGAACGTGTGAAAACCGCTGTAGGCCTTGAGAAGTGTCTCCTGCACGAGGTCTTCGGCGTCGTACCGGTTGTGGGTCAGGCGGCGCGCACCACGTTCGATCTGCTCGACGC
>NZ_LZJD01000084.1:0-35013 GCF_001666875.1 Mycobacterium sp. E802 | reverse complement strand
CACCCACCGCGCAGCCCAAAACAGCAGGTCAAGCAACTATCAACTGCGAAAATCGGCCAAGGTGTCCAAACTCAGGCTTGAACGCTGCGGAAGGCGTCGGCGTCGTCACTGACGGAAACGATCCAAATACGCACCAAGCGTCTGGTCGAAGTCGGCGGCGACTACCTACACAGCAAAGGCCCGTGGCTTTATTGCTTGCGCGTCATGGTGATCTCGGTGCCCGCCGCCCTGCTAGTCCATCCCTTACACGCTTTCTTGAACTTGTTGACGAACAATCGGTGCGCTTCGTCTTTCGGCATTCTGATCGCAGTGGTGGCGGGATCGACTACGCCGGCGTAGGGCGGTCCTAATTCTGTCCACAGCTGAAGGGTCATGGACTCGGTGAAGTTGGCTGGTTGAACGTTGGCCAAGGCGATGATCGTGTTTGTCGGCGCCCCTCCCGATGCCATCAGAGTCAGGATCTCGGGTGTCACGACAGCGTGCACGGAGTCGGCGTATCTGGCCGCGGCGGCCACCGTGTTCTGAGTGAGCGGTTGCGGGTAGTCCGGTAGCCGCAGCAGAGTTCGGTCTTTGATTTCGACTGGGATGCGCTCGCTGGCGAACAGGTCGGCGAGGTCGGTGGTCAAGACGAGTGTCGGTGCGTCGTGCTCCATGATGCGCGGTGATTGGATGATCGCGAATTCGCGTGTCTCCCAGTCAGTATCATGGTTGATTCGTTCCCGGTTAGTGGGGTTCTCGTCGATGAATCCTGCCTGGATCAGTAGCCCGTATAGTTGTCCGTTCTCCGGTGGGATATGGGACAGGTCCAGCGGCCGCGCTGCGCCGTGGATCAGCCTGACACGCACGTCGGCGGACCCAATCTGGGCAGAGCTCACGAGACATTCGGCTAGTTCTAGCTGGGTTTCGGGCTCCAGGTCGCTCCAATTGCCGATGGCTTTCGCGGTTCGCAGAAGTTCGACCAGGGCGTCGTCCACGCTGTAGTTCTCGATGTAGGCCCATACATTGGCGGCGGTGGCCGCGATCCGGCCGGTTAGCATCAGTGGCGGCCAGGTTTGTGGATCGACTTCGTCGAGGTCGTTGACCCGGCAGTCGGGCGCGGCGAGCCGAGCAATCTCGCCGACTGCCTTCGCGTCGTAATCGAATACAGTTGAGATGATTCCGACGAACGATTCGGGCGCGTCCACGGTGTACCGCTGCGCCTGCCCACCGCGAGCATCGTTGTCGCGGGCCAGCGCGGCTGCGTAGACGCCGGCGTTGGCGATTGCATAACCGAACACTGTGGGGTTCACGGCGTGGAGGCGATCGAGCGCGATGCTCTCAGCGCTATCTTGCCTTAGGGCGTCGGCCAGATTCTGTGTAGTAAGGGTGTACAGGCTTCGCTCGACAACCATATCGTGAAGGCCCTCCCTCAGAAGGTCCAGAGACGGCAACCGGATACTCAACTGTTCGAGGATTCGGCACGCCGTCACGTGGTCCTCAGCTTCTGGATAACTCCAACTCGTATAGAGGTCTGGATTACCCGTGAATATCGTGAGATCTGCGTAGTGGTTGGCGATGTACGCTCGCGTTTCTGAGCTGACCTCGTAGGCACGCCCGCCGTCCATGCCCACGAGTGCGTCGTCGACCAACCTCAGCCACGTTCTGTCATCGGCTATATCGAGTTCGAAAATCGCCATCAGGATGTACCCCCACATCGCGCTCAGCCGTCGAACGAACTGTCCCTCATGTCGTCCTTCCAATACGTAGGCTTTGACGAAAGTTTGCTCGTCGCTACCCCAACGCGTTAAGGGGTGCAACATCTGATCGGTCAACGAACGCCAGTAATCCGATTCTGTCGATGTTGGGTTGCGGCTCAGTAGGAAGTTGAAGATAGAGACGTTGTACAGGCTGCGGTCACCAACGGAGTCGATTGATTCTCTCAAGATGTCCTCGGCGTCTTCCTCCGTGAGCGAGATCGAAACCCCCATAACGTTTCGCTGCACCTGATGGACGATAAAGTTCTTGGCTCTCACCGTGATTCGGCCCGCGTAGTAGCGCCCGACATAGAGGCTGAAATTCCAATCGATGTAGCCCCTTCGCACCAGCTCTGCCGCCAACTTCGACTTGAGGGTATCGTCAATCAAGTCGTCCATCGATTGCCGCGTAGCGGTGCGGAACTCTGGGTGATAAGCCAGGTCGGCCATGCTGGCTTCCCGGAGGAACTGTTTGTCGAGTTCTAACTGCGCGATCCGCGCTTGGACCTCGGCACGCCTCGCGTCGCTCCAATGGACGAGCGACACCCGCTCTTGGACAGCATCTTCGAGATCTGCCAGAGCGATCCTGCCGCTCGCATAGGGGCCATTGATTTCGAGTGCCCATGGTGTCACGGGGCTTTCGAGCGCCCTGGCCCAGAAAGCTACGGTGCGCAGTTCGTCGAACCCGGCTGGGTGCTCGGGATCGTTGAAGTGGCCAACCGACGAATATTGGCCTGCCAAGGACACCGTGACCTGGCCGGTGATGTGGCCGGGCCCCCGCTGAAACCTCTGGAGCCGGTGAATGTAGGCAACGAGGCGATCACCGACCAAGCCCGCGTACGACGCCAGCTCCTGTTCGTCGTCGCCGCTGAGTGTGCTTCTGGCTTGATCAATTTCGTCGTTGATGCGGACGATGTTCAGCTCGACAAGTTCTCGTGCCATGTTGTACAGCGTGTCGAGTTCGCTCCTTCCGTCTTTGATCTTGTCAAAGTCTGCGAGGTGAATGTTCTTGTAGCACAACAGGGCAAACAGAGTGCTATGGGTGAGGCCGGCCAGATTGTCGAACCCGCCGCTGAGCAACATGGGTTGGAATATCGCGAACTCGTTACGGATGTTCTTGATCAGCCGCATATCGGTAATGTGCTTCGACGTCAGATCGATCAACGCCGGAGCGATAGAACCCACCTGTCTCATCTGCTGGGCCATGAGGTCGCCTGCCGTGACATGGCTGATGAAAGGAACGATTGGCACAACCAGATCGAAGAACTTTGTCCGGTTGGCTCGACCCATCACCGCCTCCGCCATGTCCTGTGTGGTTGGTGAGTCCTCCTCAGCTGACGAGGATTGCTCAAAGATGCTGTCCCGCAATGCGTAAATGAACCGAATCGGTCGACCATCAAGTTGCTTCGATGTGTTCAGGATGGTGTTCAGTGCGCGCAGCGTTTCAAAGATCAAGGGGTTATCGAAGCGGTCGATGTCCTCGAAGATGACTGTGTCGAAGGGGGTGGCTTCGAAGAAGTAGACAATTTCGTCGAGGTATTCGTCGAAGAAGCTGGCGGATTGGTTCGACAACGCCACTGTGGCTGGCCCGGCTCCGAGCTTTTCCACCCACACCCGATTGTGCAATGCATAGCGCGTTCCCAATATCGTGATGACAAGAAGTGCGTACACCGTCGCGTGAGCAACGATCTTGAGGTGCGTCGTTTCGCCGAAGAGAGCGACGAAACGATCAGCGAAACCGCCCAAGAACATCACGGCGAACGCGACACCAGCCAGAAACAGTCCCAGCGTGATCTCACGCGACCATCGAAATCTGGTGATGCGACGAAAGCGCGACGCACGGACGTTCGGCGGATCGGCGCGGTAGAGCAGCTGTTTGACGATCTCCTTTTGAATCTTGTTGGACTGAGAGCGCATTGCAGCGCGACTGCCGTCCTGTTCTTGACCGCTGTCCTCGCCGAGGCTGGACAGTGCAATGGTGACTGTCCTCTTGCTGCGTTCACTAGCCAACTCCGCTGGCACGCTGCTCTTGCCGGCCCCGTATCCGCCCGTCACTGCAATGTTCAGGATGCCGTTTTCACGGTCGGTGAACACATTCTTTAGATGTTCGACGTAAATGCCGTGGGCGGCCTCGTCGTAGCTGGGTGTCAACGCCACCAACTTGGCACCACGAACTGGCGCCGGCGATTTCCGAAACGGGTTCCACACGGCGCTCGACTTTAGTGCCGGCCCGCCCTGATAGCCGACACATCGGCCACCGCTCGTCGAAATCGCCGCCGCGAGTGCACACAGTACGACATGGTTCACCAGCCTCGCCTGCGCCCGAATAGGCGATCACCTTCACACTGGATTGCCGGCCCCACACCTTCAACATCCACATCCGATTGTCGGACCTTGTTTGACGGCGCGGCAGGTTCGAAGCTTAGGCAGGTACTGGGCGCACGACCCGTGGCGGTCGCTTGAAGTCGCCGTCGTGATTCGGCACCGGTATATCGTGCGAAGTGGCGTGGCGGACTCTTGCCGATCCTTTTGGATTCCCTCGCCAGCGGCCTTCGTGCGTGCCCTATTTGCCCATTCTGGCCGCCGATCCCGAGTCTCTTATGCGCGGGCTCTTTGCCCAGCTAGTCGGGCAGACAAGCTGGAGACACTCAAAGAGTGCACACAACGAATACCCGGACGTTACCGATCCGGGTGGCACCGCTGGATGGCGAAGCGCTCGATTCATGGCTTGAAGCTCAAGCCCGACGGTACCGCATTTCCTTTGGTGCGACGGCACACCTTTACGCGATTCAACCGCACCCCGGCTACGGGTGGATGGTGCGCCTGAGCGAGCAGCAGTTTGACCTTATTGCCTTCAAGACCGGCATCGATCGGGTACGCGCCAGCACGCTGCTTGTGAGCCACTTGCGGGGCAGAGCCCTGGAAGTAGACGATCGTGGTCAGGTCGACTCATCATTTCCCTGGAGCGACGTAGGTGCGTCCCGGTATTGCCCACAATGCCTGGCCGAAACCGGTGGACGCTGGCAACTGTCGTGGAGGCTCAGATGGTCATTCGCCTGTACTGTGCACCACTGCCTTCTGGCTGACACCTGTCCGGTGTGCGAGCGGAGGCAGCGAACAAGGACGCCTTGGAAGAGTCAGGTTCCACGACCTGGCGCTTGCACAGCAGGGGCCAGGACGGAGCCGTGTCCCGGCGACCTCACTGCTGCCACGCCATTCGTGTTGGCATCCGATCACCCCCTTATCAACACACAGAGGCAGATCGATTTGATCACCGCAAACGGACAAGCTGATTTCGGTCTATACGGCCACCGACCGCAATCGGCACGTCAAATCTTGACCGACATCGCCCTGCTGGCGGCCCGCGTCCGCCACCACATTCGGATCAATCAACTCGCTGATGCCCCCGCAGAACAGCTCCTCGCCTCATATGCCGAATCACGCCCCACGCTTCCGGCCATCTGGCCACTGCAACCGTTGCTCGGCGCTCCCTCCACGGCTGCCGAAACCGCTGTAACACTCGGCGCCTCGCTGAACATCCTCGAATCGCGCTCGGCGGCTGAGGCGGCAACGAAAATGGATTGGCTCTATCCGACTGCGGCCTGCGCCGCCCAGTCTCTCTGCGCGGGACGACCCACATGGCTGATGGCGAGCAGTTCGCTGATCGCGGCGTGCGCCAAGGTCGCCGGCTCGAAGCGGACGCCGATTGCCGACATGCGTCGAGATTATTCGCTCCGGATCTCCAGCGCTGCACCCGTTAACCAGATCACCCCGGAATGCTTGGCCCGCAGAATCCCGACGATGTTGTGGCAGTCGTGGACTGTCCGCATCCAACCGATCGGCTCGCACTCCTCAGCGACACGGGAGCACCTGTCTGTCCGCACGCTGTTGGCAGCGACACAGCTTAGTTGCGCGGACGCGGTCGGCCTTCTCTGCGGCACACTGACAACCGGCGCCATAGCAAGCGCCATAAAGGCATTGAGTCAAGATCCTCATTGGCCCGCTATCAGCGAAGCAATCGCGCGGTTGGCCGACTACCTCTGCACGCGTGACCCAATCATCGACTACGCGAGGCGTCGAGGCCTGGACTATTCGGACTTGCTGACCGAGGCCAGTTGGCGCCGACTCTGCCGGGACGTAGAGATGTTGCCTGGTGGCTCCCTCACTCATGAGGCGGTGCGTCACGTGCTTTTTGAGAAGATCAGCGGTCTTCCGGCAGAAATGCTGGCTTACGGCGAGTGCGTGAAACACCCATACACTTTCCGCCAACAAATCAAGAATTTCCCCTTGGTAGCGACTCCACAACTGGCCGAGGCGCTTTGGGACGAAGGGCGACTATTCCTCGCCCGCCGCCGAATCGATGAACCGTTGACCTACGATCCGCCCCTGTTTCTGCTCGAAGGGTTAGACGTACCAAGTGCCGACATCGATCACATCAACATCGCCATGCTGCACCGACTAGCCGACCAGATCCCATGGCCCTCAACGCTGGCAAGCCTTCTCTGCACGGACACCGACGCTATCCGCTACCTCCTGGAGGAACACCCAGTTGCCACCCGCGGCAGCGATCACAATTCGTTGCACGCCACAAAGAATCGTTGGCAGAGAACAATTGGCCCCTGAACTCGCCAGCACGGCCCGTTTTAAGCGAGGGTCTGCCGATACCAATGAAGTGAACACAGCACAAGACGCGGACCGACCGGCTTTGGATCTCACCGTGGAATACGTCATCGCCGTCAGCGACAGCGAGACCGTTCACGGCTGCCGACTCTCTACCTCTCGGTGGCGGGCTGCTACCTGTTGTGTTGAGCACCGATCGGCTGGGGGTCGGTGATCCACCAGCTATGGTATCGCGAGCGAGTTTCGGTACTTCCATGATGGAGATGTCCGGGATTTTGCGCCCACTCCTCGCTCATGGCCAATGCAGCCGCGGTCGTCTGGCAGGTGATCGATTGGAATGGGAGTGACGTATGAACGGTCGCACGTATGGGTCTGCTGCATGATCAGGTGACAGTTACGGTAACGCGGCCTGACTGGCCGGTGTGGTCATGATGGCTTCGAATTCGATCGGGGTCAACCGCCCGAGTCCGGCTTGGCGTCGGCGGCGATGGTAGGTCCGTTCGATCCAGGTGACGATGGCGATCCGCAACTCTTCGCGTGTGCTCCAGCGGCGGCGATCGAGCACGTTCTTTTGGAGCAGAGCGAAAAAGCTTTCCATGGCCGCATTGTCGCCGGCCGCACCGACCCGGCCCATCGATCCGACCATCTCGTAGCGGCCGAGTGCGTGGACGAATCGTCTTGACCTGAACTGAGATCCGCGATCAGAATGCAGAATGCACCCGGCCATATCACCGCGGCGCGCCACCGCACTACTGAGCGCTGCGCTGGCCAACCGGGACTTCATCCGGGAGTCGATCGAGTACCCAACGATGCGGTTGGAGAATACGTCCTTGATCGCGCAGAGATAGAGCTTGCCTTCATCGGTGCGATGCTCGGTGATATCGGCCAGCCACAGACGATTTGAGGCATCAGCGGTGAAGTCCCGCTCGACCAGGTCATCGTGGACCGGCGGGCCAACCTTGCCGTTCTTGCCGCGCAACTTGGGCGAACACGCTCCACAACTGATTCTGCGAGCAGATCCGCCAGGCGGTGCGCTCGGCCATCGACTCGCCGGCCTCTCGGGCCTCTTCGACCAGGTAGCGATAGCCGACCTCGGGGTCGTCGTTATGGGCGTCGAACAGGGCGTTGGCGCGATAGGCCTCGACGAGTTCGGCGTCGGTGATGGGATGCGCGGCGCCACACGGCACCTGCTCGCCCGCGCCACCACCGGCTACGTGGGGGCCGCGGACCTGCCCTCCGACGTCCTTGCCCGCGCGGCACGACGCAAACTGTCTGGTTTGGAGCAGGCGGAGGCGCAAATGATCATGCGCGCACTGCACGAAGCCGGGGGCAACAAACAGCAGGCGGCTGACACCTTAGGCATTGCCCGATCCACCCTGTACCGCAAAGTGCGCGCCCTCGGTCTGGATCTGCGGGTAAATGCCTACTGACAGCCGAAGGCCTGCACTGGCGCGGAATGCAACACCACACCCAAACTGTGCGCCCATAGCCTCACAGTCGAGCCCACACGATGTGGTGCCTTTCGATCACAGTTGAGGTCTTCTGATGCAGCCCACCCACGTCATCACCGTGGTAGCGACACCATGCCCACCGCCCACCCTGCACCGTCGACCGCAGCGAGGCCGCCGATGAGCTCAGGACAGGTCACCTTCGACACCGACGGACCCGTCGCGATCATCACGTTGGATCGCCCACAGGCACTCAACGCGTTGACCGTTGACATGCTAAGCCAGCTGGCCGCGGCTTTCGGGGATGCCGCAGCCGACGACAGTATCAGGGCCATCGTGCTCACCGGCGCCGGCGAACGCGCGTTCTGCACCGGCGGCGACCTGGCCGAACTGATTCCGCGTCTGACTGCCGGGGAACTGAGCATCCTCGTGCCCGATGCGAGCAAGCGCTTCTTCAGCGACATCTTCAAGCCGATCATCGCGGCGGTCAACGGGGTCTGTGTCGGCGGCGGACTGGAGATGCTGCTCGGCACCGACCTGCGCCTCGCGACCCCCTCAGCCGCGTTCGGACTGCCCGAGGTGCGCTGGGGTCTGATCGCCGGCGGAGGCAGTCACGTCCGACTGCCTCAACAAGTGCCCTGGGCCATCGCGATGCAAATGTTGCTGACCGGCGAGCCGATCAGTGCCCAACGCGCCCACCAAGCCGGGCTCATCAACGACATCGTCGAACACGAGGCGTTACTCGCCCATGCCGTCGGGGTGGCTAAAGCCATCAGCGCCAACGCCCCTCGCGCCGTGCAGACCGCCAAAGAAATTGCCGTGCGTGCATTGGCCAACGACGCGGCATTCAACCTCGAGTACGCCTTCAACAAGCAAGTCATCACCTCCGACGACGCAAGCGAAGGACCACGCGCCTTCACTGAGAAGCGCACGCCCCACTTCACAGGAAAATAGGAGCGCACCCGGTGAATGCCAGCCCCACCCTCGGCGTGCATCCCGCCCACGCCGACCTTGTCGCGTCCGTATTCGACGCCGTCGACAGTGTCGTGGCAGCCTGCCCACCCTCGCTATACCTGCAACGGGCCCGCCAGCGCACCCACGCACCAGAACTCTGGGAAGCCATCGTGGCGGCCGACTTGCTGGCCATCGGCATCCCCGAACATCTCGGCGGCGCCGGCGCCGGCGGCGGCCTGACCGGATGCGTTGCCGTCATGGAGGCGTTGTCTCGGGCCGGCGTGCCGCCACTGCAATACTCCCTGACCACCTTTTCTCGCGAAGCCATCCTGCGCTTCGGAACGCAAGCCCACATCCGAGACCATGTGCTCACCACCATCAGCGGTGAGCGCCGCTTCTGCCTGGGCGTCACCGAACCCGAGGCGGGAACGAACTCGTTCGCTTCGCGCACCACCGCACGGCGCACAGAAGCCGGATACCGAATCAACGGCCAGAAGGTATATATCTCCGCTGCCGATGAATCCGACCACATCCTGCTGCTGGCCCGCACCGCGCAGCCAGGAGAACACGTCGGCCGCCGGCACGGTTTCGGGATCTTCGCCGTCGATCTCAACACGCCCGGGGTCAGCATGCGACAGCTCGACATTGAATGGTATGCACCGGAATACCAGTTCGAAGTGTTCTTCGATGACGTCGAGGTACCCGCTGAGGCGCTGATCGGGGAAGAAGGACTGGGTTTCGATCACCTGCTCAGCGTGCTGAACCAGGAAAGGATTACCATCGCGGCCTGGGCGCTGGGACTGGGCGAGTACGCGCTGTCCAAAGCGGTCGAGTACGCCAAAACCCGCGCACCGTTCGGCCGACCCATCGGCGCATTTCAAGCAGTGCAACACCCGCTCGCGCTCGCCAAAGCCGAGATGGCCGCCGCACGTCACGTCATGTACACCGCCGCAGCACAATACGACGCTGGAGAGGATGCCGGCGAGCAGGCCAACATGGCCAAACTGCTGGCATCGCGGGCGGCGCTATCGGCCATCGATGCCGCCATACAAACCCACGGGGGCGCGGCTTTCGTCTACGAAACCGATGTCATCACGCTCTGGCCGATGATCCGTGTCCTCCAGATCGCCCCCATCAACAACGAGAGCGTTCTGAACTATCTGGGGGAGCGACTTCTCGGCCTCCCGCGAAGCTGACTTATGGCCATGCCGAACATCTTTGATCTCACCGGCCGCGCCGCCATCGTCACCGGTGCCGCCGGCGGGTTGGGAGCCGCGTTTTCCTGGGTACTCGCCCGAGCCGGGGCCAGCGTCATCTGCGCAGACTTCGATGCGGACAAAGCCCACCATCTGAGCGAGGAACTCAACGCGGCCGGATTGCATGCGTCCTCGGCCCACCTCGACGTCACCGACGAGGCATCGGTAGCCAAGATGACCGACGCGGCGCTGACTCAGCACGCGCGGATCGACATCCTGGTCAACAATGCCGGAATCGGTGACCTCCGGGCGGTACCACTGCACCGAGTAAAGCCCGACCATTGGCGCCGAGTATTGGCTGTCGACCTCGATGGCGTATTCCTCTGCAGCAGAGCCATTCTGGGGCACATGGCCGCCAACCGGTACGGCAAGGTCATCAACGTTGCCTCGATGTACGGGCTGCATGGATCCAAGGGAACACCTATGCCGGCCTACACCGCTGCCAAGGCGGCGGTGGTCAACCTCACGCGTGAATGCGCCCTGCAGTACGCCACGCACAACATCCAGATCAACGCACTGTGCCCCGGGTTCGTCCGTACTGGCCTCGCCGGCGGCGTGTATGACGACCCGAGTTTTGTCGCCGCGCTTAAGGCCCAGGTCCCCATGGGTCGGATTGCCGAGGCCCACGAATTCAGCGGGGCGATCCTGATGCTCGCATCGCACGCCTCCGATTACATGACCGGCCAAACGCTGGTGCTCGACGGTGGGGTATCCGCCGGGTAACGGCGTCTCGGTGTAGCGCGATGCAACACCAACTCTCCTGAAGTGAGGCTTGAATCACATGCAGGACAGTACATCTGGCAACTGAGAACCGCTGCACGATGAGGAATGAGCCATGACACAGCGCAATACGACCACCGCGAACACCTCTGCCGAATCTGGCTCCGAAACCGCCGATGTCGACGTCATCGTAATCGGCGCAGGAATGGGTGGGCTGTACGCCGTGCACCGACTGCGCGACAATCTGGGATTGCGTGTGCAAGCCTTTGAAGCCGCCTCGGGCGTGGGCGGGACCTGGTACTGGAACCGCTACCCCGGCGCCCGCACCGACAGCCCCTACACCGCGTACCGATACAGCTGGTCTGACGATCTTGTCCGGGACTGGACATGGACTGAACGCTATCCCTCTCAGCCCGAGGTCCTCAAATATCTGGAGTTCGTCGCCGACAGGCTTGACCTTCGCCGCAGTTACTGCTTCAACGCCCGAGTCACCGCAGCCGAGTACGACGACACCACCAACACCTGGACAGTGCGCACCGCAGACGGAACGGCCGCAACATCGAAATTTCTGGTCTCGGCGCTCGGGCTCGTTTCGGCACCGATCACCCCCACGATCCACGGACTGGACACTTTCGCCGGAACTGTCATCCAGGCCAGCACATGGCCTCACGAGGACATCGACTTCACCGGCCGACGCGTGGCCCTCATCGGAACCGGATCGACCGGGATACAGATTCTGCCGATCATCGCGCCGCAGGCCGACGCGGCGACAGTCTTCCAGCGCACGCCCAACTACGTGGTACCAGCCCAGAACCGCACGTTGACCGATCAGGACATCACCGATCTGCGGACGCCGCACCGCGACATCGCCAAACAGCTACGTCAACACCCCTTTGCGCTGCCCATAGCGACAGTCGGGATGAACGCAGTAGCTGTCGATGAGCAGACCCGCGAACGAATCTACGAACAAGCTTGGAATAAAGGCGGATTTCACTTCCTGTTCGAGACATTCGACGATGTCGCGGTCGACGACACCGCCAACGAGACCGCCTGCGAACTCATCCGCAACAAGATCCGCGCCATCGTCAACGATCCCGACGTCGCCGAACGTCTGACCCCGAAGGGCTACACTTACGGAGCCCAACCGCCCACCCGCGGGGACCGGCTACTACGAAGCCTATAACCACCCGAACGTCACCCTCGTCGACCTCAACGCCGAACCCATTGAGGCTGTCACCGCCTCCGCGATCCGTACCGCACAGAACGCCTACGACGTCGACACCATCATCCTTGCCACCGGGTTCGATGCAGCGACCGGATCATTCACCCGCATCGACATCCGGGGTCGCAACGGAATCACCCTGACCGATAAGTGGGCGGACGGGCCGCTGATGACCCTGGGCTTCGCCACGGCAGGATTTCCGAACCTGCTCACGGTCACCGGACCGCTGAGCCCCTTCGCCAATCTGCCGACCTGTATCGAAGAAACCGTTGACTGGAGCGTCGATCTGATCGCGCACATGAACAGCCACGACCTGAACACCGTCGAAGCCGTCGAGTCCAAGTGAAACCGACTGGGCTCAGACGGTCACAGCGGCGGCCAAGGCGATGACCGCCGCCAAAGGCGTCGACGTGCAGTCCTGGTTCACCGGGGCAAACGTCGAGGGCAAGGCCCGCGCAGTCAACGTGTTCTTCGGAGGTGCCAACAACTACTTCCAGCTCTGCAGAGAAGCAGCGGCCAATGGCTATGAAGGATTTGTCCTGAACTAGAAGAACCGGTGCGACCTGACAACGTGCACCTGTTGATGTCTTCCGGATCCCAAACCTGCAGAGCAAAGGAGCTCGCCATGAAGTACAGCGTCGTACTGACCCCGACCGCGGACTCACACGAAATCGCCGTGCGCGCAGAGAAACTCGGCTTCGACGGCGTCTGGTTCTTCGACAGTCCACTGCTGTACACCGATATCTTCGTCGCGATGGCGGTTGCAGCCTCGCGCACCTCCCGGATCCGACTCGGTACCGGGGTCGTCGTGCCCGCCAATCGCATCGCCCCGGTGACGGCCAATGCCATCGCCTCACTGAATGCCCTGGCGCCAGGCCGGATCACACTGGGCCTCGGAACAGGATTTTCCGGCCGGAACACGCTAGGCAGAAAGCCCATCCGGCTGGCCCATCTCAAGCACGACATCGATGTCATGCGGTCACTTCTGGACGGAGACCACGTCGAATGGTCCGACCATGAGGGTTCAGCGCGCAGTGTTCTACCACAACGTGGTAGAGGGGGCACTGGACTTTGACCTGCCCGACACATTGGCGCATCGTGCCGCTGCCTACCGCGACGAGGTCTACTTGAATTACCAGCCTGCTGCGGCGCGGCATCTGGAGTTGCACCGCGGGCACCTCACCCGCGTGCGTGACGACGAACGCCGATTCATCGATGCCGACCTGGTACGCACCACGTCATTCACAGGCACGCCGTCCGAACTGCGGACGATGTTGGCACGTCTGGGAGCCGTCGGCTGCACGGAGTTCGCGATTCAGATCGTCGCCGGATTCGAAGACGAGATCGACCGCTGGGCTGAGCTGTTCGAGCTCGACCACTAGCGCCCCCGACGCCGGAACGCCGGGGGCGTCGTTTGACACAACGTGGCATCTCTATCGCCAGAACCTGTTCTCGGTGTTGGCTGTCAGACAAGAACGCTGGGCTAGCCGTCGTCAGTCCGAAGGACCACCGCCCTGGGCAGCGCCTCGGGCTGGACGACCGCCGTGTCACAGTGTCGTGCCGGCATCCACAGGGATCGCTGCGCCGGTGATGTAACGGGCGTCATCGGAGACAAGAAACAACAAGGCCTTGCTGACATCTTCCGGCTCGACCCAGGGGATGGGCAGTTTGTTCATCGCCGTTGAGGCGACCTCGAAGTCAGCCCGAGTCGGATTCTCTTTGTCGGGGCAGAAGATCCGGTATGTCCCTTCATTCTGGATCATCGGTGTGTCGACCTGTGTCGGGTGCAATGAGTTTACGCGGATGTGGTGTGGCGCAAGCTCCACGGCAAGACTGCGCATCAATCCGACGACCCCGTGCTTGGCGGCGGTGTAGTGCGAGATATGCGCGTAGCCTTTTAGGCCAGCCGCAGAACTTGTCAGCACGATTGCTCCACCGCGTTGTCCGGCCAAGATGTGCGGAATCGCAACCTTGGCGGTGTGCCACACACCGGTGAGGTTGATGTCGATCATCTGCCGCCACGTCTGCGGTGAAAGCTCGTGTGACAGATATGGTTTGCTCGCAATACCGGCGTTGGCCGAGACAATGTCGAGTCGGCCCAGCTTCTGAACCGCCTCGGTGAGGGCTTCCTCAAGTGCCGGTAAGTCGCGGACGTCGGCCTCGACGCGGACCGCGCGGCGGCCCAAGGATTCGACTTCAGCGGCGGTGGCGAGCAGTTCCTCGGCAGTCCCCGAGGGATATCCGGTGTCCGTGATGTCGCCGGGGACATCGACCAAAATGGTGTCTGCTCCCTCGGCGGCCAATGTGAGGGCGTGGGAACGACCTTGGCCGCGGGCGGCGCCGGTGATCAACGCGACTTCGTCTTCAAGTTTAGGCACGGTGGTCTCCGGTGTTCAGTGCGTCTTGATGGTGCGCTCGGCTTCGAAACGCTTCTGGGCTTCTTCTTGCCCGGCCTGGGTAATATCGGCGGCGGCGCGATTGCTGTTGACGGTTTGGTCGAACCCACGCTTGCGCGAGGCAAGATCACCGTTGAAATGCGGCGCAACCTGCTGAGCGATGAGTTCGAAGCTGCGCAGCGCGGCGTGGGTGGGCGCCCATTCACCGTGCAGGACAAGGAACTTGCCGAACCCACCCGATTTCTCCTGGAGGCGGCGGATCTGGTTGATGGCCATCTCCGGGGTGCCGATCACCGCGAGACCGGATTCGTTGATGTTGTCGATGAGCCCATCGAGGTCATCGGATGCTTCGAATCCCGGAGTGATGTGGGACAGGTAGTTCATCAGTTCCAGCAGCCCGTGGCGGACGTCAGCACGCGCCTGCTCCTCGGTGTCGGCGACATGCATGATTCCGGTCAGCCGCCACTCGTCGCGGCGCACGGTCTTCCCGTTCTCGGCGGCGATCTCCTCGGCGATCTGCCAATGATTGGCCAGCAGTTCCACGCCCACCGGATTCGTCGCCGCGAGCGAGAGGATGCCGGCGCCGAATCTCCCTGCGAGTTTGGGTCCGGTCGGGGACACCGTGGCCGTGACTGCCACCTGGAAATCGGTGTACGGTGCGACGTGTAGGTAAGCGTCCCGACAGGTGTACCAGTCGGTGTCCTCGTTAACTGTTTCACCGGCCAGCAAGCGGTTGATGACAGCGAAGGACTCCTCCATCTTCCGACGGTTGTCCATGGGGTCGATGCCGATCATTTTTGCGTCGTCGGCCAGCTGGCCGGGTCCAGCACCGAAGATCATTCGGCCATTGCTCAGATGGTCGAGCAGCACCAGACGGTCTGCGAGCAGAAAGGGGTGATGGTAGGGCAGTGACACCACGCCGAGGCCGAGCTTGATCTGTTTGGTGCGCTGCGAGGCGGCTGCGACAAACAACTCTGGTGAGGCGATGATTTCGACACCGCCGGAGTGATGCTCGCCCATCCAGAACTCCGCAAAGCCGAGTCGATCGAGGTGCTCGACGAGTTCAAGGTCGTGCTGGATGGAGAAATGGGCGTCTGAGGTGGGCAAGTGCCACGGCGCAAGGAAGGCGCCGAAGTCAACGCGGGAGTGCACGATGGTCATGATGTGTTCCGATCAAGTGAAAGTGGTTGTGGGCGTGGACAGCCGACCTAGCCGCGCAGTGGGAGCTCGACGGCCTCTTCGAACTCGCGAAGGTCGAAGTAGTCACGCCACCCGACGATCTTGCCGTCGCGCAACTGAAAGACACCGAGCACGGCAAGGGGAAAAGACTTGCCGGTGGGCAACGCGGTCAGAACATCGACGCGCTCGGTGTAGACGAAGCCGTTGGCCGAAGCGATGTGAAAAGTTTCCACGACGTCGATGCTCATGACGCCAAGGAGCCCGGCCAAGGTCGCGTGCACAGCGTCACGTCCGTACGCCGGGGGCAAGGGCATGTTCTGGTACATGCCCTCGTCGTCGAAGTAGGTGATCAGTCGGTCCGCGTCATTGGTGGTCAGTTCCTGCAGAAACTTCAGGACCAGGGTTTCGTCGGCGTTGGCAGCGGCCTTGTCGGCCGGGTCTGCGGACACCCATGTGGGGGCGTCAACGTGAAGCGACATTGCTTTTGACTCCTATCAAGCGCGGGGGACACTCTGCTCAGGGCCCTTACGCTAAGTGGCCTGTATCACTGCAGGTGTCGCAGTTCGCAACAGATCCGCGCTGGTTCAGGATCCGATGGAGGTGCCCTGCCGTCCGCGCAGTGCGCGAAGCCCGGCGGCGACCAATTCGGGCACGCATTTGCCCGCCGACCGGGCATTCTGATCGGTCGAGGACCCCGCTGTGGCACGGTAGGCGATCCCTTCCGCGATCACGGCGAGTTTGAAATGTGCCAGCGCGACATAGAACGGCCATTGAGACAGATCGCGGCCTGAGGCAAGTGCATAGTGCTGGGCCAAGACGTCGGCTGTGGGCAGACGAGGGCTGGTCCAGGCGGCCTTCGTACCCAAGATGGTGTTCAGCGCTGGGGAGCGGTACACGCACATCAGGGCGATATCGGTCAACGGGTCACCGATGGTCGACAGCTCCCAATCCACCACCGCGCGCACGCAGCGAGGCGCGGACAGGTCGACGATGGTGTTGTCGATTCGGAAGTCTCCGTGCACGATTGACGGCTCGGATGCGATGGTGGGAACGCTTTCTGACAGCGCGGCGGCCAGCAGGTCGACGTCGGTCAGATCACGCGTGCGGACGCGGTGCCATTGCCGGGTCCAGAGTCGGACTTGGCGAGCCGCGAATCCATCGGGCCGGCCGAAGTCCTCCAGTTCGACGGCACGGTAATCCACCGCGTGGAGGTCGACGAGGGTATGGACGAGTTCAGCTGCCAGCGCCTCGATTTGGTCATCGGTGAGGTCGTCAAGATCGCGGTGCTCGCGCACTACTTGCCCCTGGACGAACTCGACGACAGTCAGCGGCGACCCGGTATAGGAACCGTCGACGTCGGCGGCCACAGTGGCGGCCACCGGAACTGCACTGTCTTTGAGGGCACCAGTGACGCGGTACTCCCTGGCGACATCATGAGCCGAGGGCGTCAACCCGTGTAACGGGGGTCGGCGCACCACCCATGCCATACGACCATCGGTCACACGGTAAGTCAGGTTGGATCGGCCGCCGGGCAGCGCACGTGCCGAAAGCGATTGCCCGACAGCTACTCCGCTATCCACCAGCAAAGCGCGTAACCGCTCGAGATCGAGCCCTTGGTGGATCATTGGGCTGCCGCCGCGGCGCGGATGGCACGTTTGGCGATGGCCCAGCGGTGCACTTCTGAGGGCCCATCGTAGATCCGGAACGGACGGACCTCCCGCGAGATCCGGGCGATGGGGTAATCGTCGGAGATACCGAGGCCTCCGCACATCTGTGCGCTGCGGTCGACGACGCGGTCGATCGCTTCGGCAGCGAAGGTCTTGGCTATCGAAGTCGATGTCGACGCGGCGTTTTCCTGATCGAGCTGCCAACACGCCTGAATGAGTAGCGCTCTGGCCGCAGCCAGATCTATTTCGTTGTCGGCGACAAGTTTTTGGACCATTCCCAAATCGCCGAGGCGGCCGCCGAATCCGTGGCGCTGACCGACATGGTGCAGAGCCGTGTCGTGGGCCCGGCGGGCAGAGCCCAGCCAACGCATGACATGGGTCATGCGCGCAGGACCTAACCGGATTTGGGCATAGGAGAATCCGGCGTCGACCTCGCCGAGGACGGCGCCATCATCGACGGTGACGTCATTGAACAGCACTTCGCAGTGACCGCCCAACATGGATTTGTCCATCGTGGCTATATGCCGGCCGACCTGCAGTCCGGTGGCGCCGTGATCGACGAGAAACATGGTGGCACCGCCACGGTCGCCGGGCTGTCCGGACGTACGTGCCATGACGATGAAGAAGTGGGCTCCGTCGGCGCCGGTGATAAACCACTTGCGCCCGAAGATATGCCAGCGCCCACCGCCGTAGGTCGCTGTCGTGTTCAGCATCGTTGGATCCGAGCCCGCCCCAGGGGAGGGCTCAGTCATCGCAAAGGCTGAGCGATAAGCCCCGGTGGCCAACGGTTCCAGGTACCGCGCTTTTTGGTCGGTGGTGGCGGCGTGAGTCAGCAGGTGAAGATTGCCCTCATCGGGTGCGGCGATGTTCAGACTCAGCGGACCGAACAAGGAGTACCCGGCCTCTTCGAATACCGGTGCCCGATCGACCATGCCCAAACCCAAACCGCCGTACTCACGCGGAGCGTGAGGTGCAAAGATGCCGGCGTCTTTGGCGGCGGCCTGCAACTGCACGCGCAGCTCATCGTTGCCGGCGGCGTCGATGTCGCCGCGGTACTGGTCATCGACGGGCAGCACCGCCTCACGGATGAAGGCAGCAGTCTGTGCGGCGAGGTCGGTCACCTGCGGGGCAAAGTCGAAGCTCACAGCCATCGGCACTTCCTTGGGTTAGCGGGGCATGAAGCGGGCGCTGCAGCGCATTCCAAAGGCGCGGTCGCCGTCTTGGACGGTAACCACCAGCGCGCAGGTCTAATGTCGCAATACGCGACGGCTGAGCCGTTCCTGTGGTCGTGACAACACGGTGTTCCCAATTGCGACACATGCCCGGCCCAGTGCAGACCTATGGTTCGGATCTGACCACCGAGGCGAACGCATGATCAGGGCCCCGGGCGACCGAACTGTTGTCGAAGGAAGACTGGTATGAACCTGGCGAGTGTGTTCCACCATCAGGCGGCAAAATACCCGGACAAACTGGCGGTAGCCGACGCGCAGACCACCCTGACGTACGCGTCGCTAGACGATCAGTCGGCGCGGGTGGCGGCCTTCCTGATTGCGGAATCGATTCGACCCGGCGACCGTGTCGCGATCTACATGACCAACTGTGTGCAGTACATCGTTGTCGCGCTGGGAATCTGGCGTGCCGGCGCGGTGCTGGTGCCATTGAACACCGCCGTCCCTCAAGCCCCGCTGCGTCATGCCGTTGACGATTCCGGTGTGCGTATGGTGTTCGCCGACTCGCAGACCGCTGTGCGCTTCGCGCGCGACTGCCAGGGCCTGGCAGCGGCTGAAAATCTCATTGTCTACGACCGCGGCCCCACCGAGGACCCAGTGCCGGCCCGCTGGAGCTATGACCACACCCTGAGCGCTCCACCGGCTTCGAGCATCCATCCCCGGCTCGACGGCGACGACGCCATCATCATGTACACCAGCGGGTCTTCGGGAAACCCCAAAGGCGTGCGCCAGACACATCGCAACGTCACCGCCTACATCACTGCAATCACGCAGGTATGGAACCTTTCTGCCGAAGACTTTGCGGTGATCTGTACACCCTTCTTCCACGTCGGCGGGATGCAGCTGATGATCCTGCCCATGCTTCTCAACGGCGCCTCGGCCTACACGTTGCCGCGGTGGAATGTCGCGCAGTGGCGCCAAGCCATGCAGGACCACAACGCCACCTATACCGCCCTGGTGCCAACGATGGTCGTCGATGTCGCCAACGCCTTCGAAAACGAACCAGCCGACCTGTCGTCTGTCCGAGTATGCGCTATCGGCGGCTCGGTGCTGCCGGACGGGCCGGTGCAGCGTTTCCTGTCCGCGACCGGAATCACCAACGCGGTCAATATCTACGGACAAACCGAACAGTCCGGCGTGGCCATCTGTGAACGGCCGGGACAACAGGATTCTCCACGGACACTGGGGCGGCCCTTGGAGCAGCTTGTGCAGTGGCAACTGATCGACACGGCCACCGGTGAGAATGTCAGCGACCGACCGGACCACGTCGGCGAGCTGCAGGTGCGCGGCGATGCCGTAAGCCCTGGGTACTGGAATCTGTCGCAAATCAACGCCGACAAGTACGCCGACGGATGGCTACGAACAGGCGACCTGATGCGCATCGACGCCGAAGGCGCACTGCACTTCGTGGAACGATCCGATGAGATGATCATCTCGGGCGGGGAGAACGTCTACCCCCAGATGATCGAAAACAGTTTGGCCTCGTGCCCACACGTGGCCGAGGTCGCCGTCATCGGCACTCACCATGAGCGCTGGATCCAGCAGGTGACCGCGATCGTCGTGCCGCGGACACCGGCTGTCACCAAAGACGACATCCTCACCTTTTGCGCTCAGCATCCCGACCTCCAGGGATTGCAGCGTCCGCGCCGCATCGAGCTGGTTTCGGCACTGCCACGCACCGGCAACAACAAGATCGACAGACCGCAACTCAAGCGCGACTTTGTCTGACCATGAGTCATCTTCGATTGCTCTGGATCAACGGCGCGCCCATCGAGCGGCCTGCACCAGTACCTACACGGCGACGCCTACCGGTTGAAACCACCAGTGACGGCTGCCGTATCGCCTGGATGGTGCTGCCGACAACAACTTCAACGGCGCTGACCGCATCGCGGAGCACCAAAGCACACAGGATGAAGACAACCCTGCGTGGCCGCCGCGTTCCCGCCGTCGTTGCGGTGTTGTTCGCCCTGCTCTTTCAGCTACTCGCCGCCGTCGGCATGCATCTGGTGCTGGAGCGGCCCACGCTGGAGGCCACGAGGCCGTTCGCTGCCAGGCCGGTCAGCACGCCATGAACCACGGCGACGAACAGGGTTTCGCGTGGGCGCTTGCCGAAACAGCTGAACCGTTCCTGAAACCCGCTGAGCGGCATTGGCTTTGCGTCAAGATCGGAGCAGGAGACTACCGCGGCGCCATTCTGGAATTGCTGGAACGATTCGCCGCTGCCGATCGCGAGCTACCACTGGCGCTGGCCCCTTCCCTGGAAGCATGGGTGAGCGGCTTCGCCGGTAGCCGTTACGAGCAACGGCTACGCTCATTGGCGGTGCGCATCCGCCTTGGTCCACCGATTCCCGAACCCATCGTGGTTGCGCCCCCGCCTCGGTTGGTCGCACGGCGTCCCTAACCGGCCGCCAAACGGATCGCGCTGCGATGGCGCACGATATCTGATCGGCGCACGCCTGCCCCAGTCCCACCCCGCTGGGCGTAAGCGCACAGCACACCGCCCTGGTGCGCACGTGATGGGATTCGCGTGCGCACCAGGGCGGCCGGCGTTGGTGGCGGTGTCGTCAGAGCCGTTCGATGATGGTGGCGTTGGCCATGCCGCCGCCTTCGCACATGGTTTGTAGCCCGTAACGTGCTCCACTGCGTTCAAGGTTGTTGACCATGGTGGTGAGCAGGCGTGTTCCCGATGCCCCCAGGGCATGCCCGAGCGCGATGGCGCCACCTCGCGGATTGAGCTTGGCCGGATCGGCGTTGAGAGAGCGTGCCCACGCCAGTGGTACCGGCGCGAACGCCTCGTTGACTTCGTAGGTGTCGATGTCCTCCAACGTCAGACCGGATCGGTCCAGTACCTTCTTGGTCGCCGGAATCACGCCGGTCAGCATGTACAGCGGATCACTGCCGGTGACAGCAAAACTGTGAAAGCGCGCACGAGGACGCAGTCCGAGTTCGTTGGCTTTGTCCTCGGACATGATCAGCACCGCTGAGGCCGCGTCGGTCAGCGGTGAGGAGTTGCCGGCCGTGATACTCCAGTTGATCTGGGGGAACCGAGAGCTGTATTCCTCTGAGGCAAAAGACGGGCGCAATCCGGCCAGGCCCTGCTCGGTGGTTGCGGCGCGCACCGTCTCATCGGTGTTGTGGGTAGTGCCGTCGGGCAGCGTGACCGCGATGATCTCGTTGTCGAAATCGCCGCCTTGGTTAGCTTCGGCGGCCAGGCGGTGCGAGCGGGCGGAATACGCATCGAGGGCCTCGCGGTCCAAGTTCCAGTCCGCGGCGATCAGTTCAGCCGAGACACCCTGTCCGACAAGCCCGTCGGGGAACCGCGCAGCTAACGGCTTGACGTTGGGATCCTGTCCTTGTGAGCTGGCACCCATTGGGATTCGGCTCATCGACTCCACCCCGCAGGCGATGACAATGTCGTAAGCGCCGGCCAGCACACCCTGGGCAGCGAAATGTGCAGCCTGCTGGCTGGAGCCGCACTGGCGGTCCACGCTGGTGCCAGGCACCGACTCGGGCAACCCTGCAGCCAGCGCCGCGGTGCGAGCGATGTTGAGAGCCTGCTCACCTGTCTGCGACACGCATCCGGCGATGACATCGTCGATGAGCGCCGGGTCGAATTCGTTGCGCGCCAACAGTGACTGCAGAGTCTGCTGCAACAAATTGACCGGATGCACGCCCGAAAGCGCGCCGCCGGGTTTGCCTTTGCCTGAGCCTGTGCGTATCGCATCGACAATGACTGCGCTGTTACTCATCGGTTCTCCAATCCAGAGACGTTGTGGTAGAGGGGGTTTGAAATCTATGCGCGCCACAGGCCGGGGCCTGGGCGGGTGAGGGGAAGAAATGGCACAGTGACTTGTTTGCTCAGCCGTGTGAGACACACCGTGATTTCGGCGACGTCCGCGGCCGTGATCATCGCCGCCGGGTCCACGCCGGGAAGGTCGGCAGTCATATCGGTGGCGACATAGCCCGGGCACACGGCCGAGGCGTTGACACCGTGAGAGTACTCTTCGACCGACAAGGTCTCGCACAGTGAGATCAGGGCGGCTTTGGTGGCGCCGTAGGCGGAGTTCAGCGGTTCCCCGGCCAGTCCTGTCATTGATGCCATCGCGATAACGCGCGATCCCCATGGCGAGTGTTCACCGGCGAGCCGCAATGCCGGCAATAGGTTCTGGATCAAGGCATACGGCGCGCGTAGATTGATGGCCAGCAGTTTGTCGAGCCGGCGCAACGGAAAACTGTCCAAACGGCCGATGGTCCCCATCGCGGCATTGAGGATCAGCGCATCCAGAGACTCCAGATCGGCGATGGCGTCAGCGATGATCTGAGGGGCCAGCGGGTCGGCCATGTCGGCGGCGATGGGACGCACATGCCGTCCACTGTCTGCGGCCAGTGCCGCAGCGAACTCTTCGATCCCGGCCTGATTACGGGCGGTGACGATCAGGTCCCAGCCTTCGGCAGCCAGTCTGGTGGAGATCTGCGCGCCGATGCCGCGGCTGGCACCGGTGACGACGGCGGTGCGCTGTGTCATCGGGGTGCCATCCTGATGGCGCCGTCGAGTCGAATGGTCTCGCCGTTGAGCATCGGGTTGACCACGATGTGCTCCACAAGCGCGGCGAACTCGTGGGGATCGCCGAGCCGGCGTGGATGAGGCACCTGGCTGGCGATGGACTCACGTGCCGGCTCGGAAAGTCCCTGCAGGATGGGGGTATCGAACATGCCCGGTGCAATGCCCATCACCCGGATGAGTTGGCTGGATAGATCACGGGCCAGTGGCAATGTCATGCTGGCGATGGCTCCTTTCGATGCGGCGTAAGACGCTTGTCCGATCTGACCGTCGTAGGCGGCCACCGAGGCGGTGTTGATGATCACGCCGCGCTCTCCGTCCACCGGGTTGGTAGCGACCATCGCCGCGCCGGCCAAACGTGTGACGTTGAAGGAGCCGACCAGGTTGATGTCGATCACGCGTTGGAACCGCTGCAGTTCCAAAGGCCCGGTCTTGCTGACGACGCGGGCCGGATCACCCACGCCGGCGCAGTTGACCACTACTCGCAGCGGCCCCCAGTCGGCAGCCGCGCTTACTGCGGACTTGACGGCGTCCTCGTCGCGCACGTCGGCGGCGAGGAGGCGGATGCGTGGATCTGTCTGCGGGGCTTGCTCGACCGCGACAGGCAGGTCGATACCGATCACCTTGGCTCCGGCCGCGGCCAGCCGGTGCGCCGTGGCGTGACCCAGCCCGGAGGCCGCACCGGTGATCAATGCGATGGAGTTCTCTAACTTCACTGTGCTGGTGTCGCTTTCGCTGCGTGCCTGCGCCCTCGAAGGGCTGATTGCCGCACTCAACGTCGCACTCCGGGTGGGGGCATGGTCGTCGCAATCCGCGACAGTCCGGCCCCGGTGTAGTGATGTGCGACATAGTGACGGCCCTAAGCGTTCCTAGCCTGGATCCACAGTGATCGGCATGACCACCAGCAGGAGGTGCCACGATGAGTAGTCCCCAGCCCCGGCAGGATCGGCGTCATCCAACAGTGCGGACCGCGTCGGGTTCGGCGTCGGCGCCTCTGCCCGCGGTGCGTCATCTTCATCCGCGCGGTGTCAGCACGATTGATCACCGCGAGTGTGGCCATGAGCCAGGGGCGCCATTGCCCGTTGGTAGGCGGGCCGCCGTCCACCACGACGCGGTCGATATCGCCATCGAGCGCCTGCAGGCCGGTCAAATGGTCATTGTGGTCGATGACCCCGAACGTGAGAACGAAGGTGACCTCGTCATGGCTGCACAGTTTGTGTCGGCGCCGAACATGGCATTCATGGTGAGGCACACCACCGGCATCATCTGCGCGCCGATGACCGATGAACGCGCTGATGCGTTGGGCCTGCCGTTGATGGTGACCGCCAGCACCGACCCGCACGGTACGGCGTTCACCGTCTCTGTTGACGCCGAAGGAACCGGTACCGGCGTCAGCGCCCAGGACCGCGCGGCTACGGTGGCCGCGTTGGCTGCGGCGACGACCACCTCATCCGATCTGCGGATACCTGGCCATATTTTCCCCCTGCGTGCGCGCGCAGGCGGCGTGTTGGAGCGCGGCGGGCATACCGAGGCCGCGGTAGATCTCATGCGCCTGGCCGGGCTGGACGAGGTCGGCGTGATCAGCGAATTGGTTGCCGACGACGGCGACATGCTGCGCGGGCAGGCGCTCATGCAGTTCGCCGCCGACCACCACCTTGCCGTGGTCTCGATAGCTGAACTCAAGGCCCGCCGCTCGCAGCAGCGCGTCCGCCTGAGTGGCACATCCCAATTGCCGACTGCCTACGGGCTTTTCGAAGCGCGCTCGTACCGCGAGGGGCCTACCGGTCAGGAACACCTGGTGCTGATCGCCGGTGAGCTTGATGCGCTTCGTGCCACGGCTGCCGGAGCGCTGGTTCGTGTGCACAGCGAATGCTTGACCGGTGACCTGGCTTCCTCACTGCGCTGCGATTGCGGCGATCAGCTGCGTGAATCCTTGCAACTGGTCGCTGACAACGGAGGCATCGTGATCTACCTGCGCGGCCACGAAGGGCGCGGGATCGGACTCAGCGACAAACTGCGCGCCTACACCTTGCAAGACGCCGGCCGGGACACCGTGGACGCCAATCTCGACCTCGGCCTGCCTGTGGACAGCCGTGACTACGCAGCCGCGGCAGACATCCTCACCGATCTCGACGTGCCGCGCATACGGCTGATATCAAACAATCCTGCCAAACGCGACGGTCTGAGCCGACACGGCATTCAGGTCACCGAATGCCTGCACCTCCCCAGCCACCGCACCGCACACAACGTCGATTATCTGCGCACAAAAAGGGACCGGATGGGGCACGCGATCGACATCTAGGGACGAGGCGTCGCGCGTGCACTCAGGGGTATGCCGGCCTGGCCGGAGCACTCCGGCAAGGTTGCGTTCGAAATCAACTCAGATAGCGGTACACGGCTTCGGCGACACAAACCGGTTTGTTTTGTCCTTCTGCTTGCAGAGTGGCATGCACCGTCACGCTGACGCCGCCGGGCACCTCGGTGACCGCGGCGATCCGCGATTGCAAGCGCACTCGCGTCCCGGAAGCCAGCGGAGCCGGGAACCGGACCTTCTCGAGCCCGTAGTTGAGGACCTGCGAACAGTTCTGCACGGTCAGCACGCTGGCCAGCAGGGGCCCTACCAAGGACAGTGACAAATAACCGTGTGCAATGGTGGTGCCGAAAGCGCTGGCGGCCGCGCGTTCGGTATCGACGTGAATCCATTGATGGTCACCGGTGGCATGGGCGAAAAGGTCGATGACGTCCTGATCGATCAGCCACCAGTCGCTGGACGGAAGTTCCGAACAGTTGAGCCCGCGTAGGGCATCGAGATCATCGCACACGACAACGTGGGTATCAGTCGGCATCGTAGATCAATCCTTCGGTCGCACAGAGATATTGGCCGTCGAGCGTAGAGACGATGCGTTCGGTATAGATGTCCCAAACCGCTACAGCACGCGCGAACCCACTGACTCAGACTGCGACACCCATCCCGAACCGCCTGCGGCCACGATCAGGGATGTGGTCACGCACATGTGGCCGCCCACATCCAGGAGGACAACCGACCCATGAGCGATGAGTCGCCGGATGCAGCACTCGTAGGTGCCGTCGAGGATTTTCTGCGCCAGCATGACCCCCACACGATGGAACGATCCGAGTTTCTGCGGGCACGCTTTGACGCCGGGCTTGCATGGGTGCATTACCCGCAAGGACTCGGTGGCCAGAACCTCGATGCCGAACTGCAGCCGATCGTTGACGCTGCGTTCGCTGCCGCCGGCGCACCAGATAATGCCCCGCACCGCAACGTAATCGGCCTGGGCATGGCAGCACCGACCATCCTCCGCTTCGCCGGCGACGAGCTGAAATCGCGGTGGCTGAAACCGCTGTGGACCGGCGAGGAGATCTGGTGTCAGCTGTTCAGTGAGCCCGGCGCAGGATCGGACCTCGCCGCGGTGTCCACCCGTGCCGTGCGTGACGGTGAGGGCTGGCGAGTGTCTGGGCAGAAGGTGTGGACGTCTTTGGCCCACGCTGCCACGTGGGCTCTGCTGGTGGCGCGCACCGACCCCAGTGAGACCAAACATCGGGGCCTGACGTACTTCGTCTGCGACATGTCCAGCGATGGGGTGGACGTGCGTCCCCTGCGTCAGCTGACCGGTGAGGCCGAATTCAACGAGGTCTTCCTCGATGATGTGTATGTTCCCGATACGCACCGCCTCGGTGAGCCAGGACAGGGATGGAAAGTCACCCAACTGACCCTGATGAACGAACGCGTCGCCATCGGAGCGGGGACCACCCCCCGCGAAGGTGGCGCCATCGGATTTTTGACCAGGTCATGGCGCGACAACCCGCACAGGCGTCACCCCGCGGTCTACGACGACCTGCTCAAACTGTGGGTCGATGCCGAAGCCGCGCGGCTGACCACTGCGCGACTGCGCCAGCAGATGGAGGCCGGATTGCCCGGCCCGGAAGGCTCGGGGGCCAAGTTGTCCTACGCCCGCCTGGCTCAGCAGACCGCCAGTGTCGAGGTTGATCTGGCCGGCGCCGAGGGCTTGCGTTACGACGACTACAGCATGCGGCGACCCGACCTCGACGTGGAGGACAACCGCCCGGCCGCGTACCGGTACTTACGTACCAAAGGGAACTCGATCGAAGGCGGCACCTCAGAAATCATGCGCAACATCATCGCCGAGCGAGTCCTCGGCCTGCCCGCCGAGCAACGCGTGGACGTCGACATCGCCTGGAAGGACCTGCCCCGATGACCCTGGCCAATCCGCCGGTACCGGATCTTCTGTATTCCGAACTGGAAGAACAGCTGCGCGACACGTTGCGCGATGTGCTCAAAAGCAAAGCAGAATGGGCCGCGGTTCTCACACGCACGGAATCATCAGACACAGTCGATGCCGAGCTGTGGGCAACCCTGGCCACCGAAGTCGGCTTGGCGGGGTTGGCCGTATCCGAAGAGCACGGTGGGAGCGGCGCGAGCTTGCGCGAAGTGGCTGTGGTGCTGGAAGAACTCGGACGCGCGGTCGCCCCGGTGCCCTTTCTGGATGCGGCGGTCACCACCCCGGCACTGCTGTCGGTGCTGCACCTTCACGACCTACTTGCCCGCTCGGCCTCAGGAGAATCCGTTGCGACACTGATCGTTCCGGCCGACCGGACACCCTGGGATGAATCCGAATTCACCACTGCCACGGTCACCGAAGACGGCCGGCTGACCGGCACGGTGCGTTCGGTCTCTGGCGCCCTGACAGCCGATACGTTACTGGTGCCGATCGACAGTGGCCTCTATGCCGTGGGCCGTGATGACGCCACCGTCACACCCGTGGTGTCGCTGGATATGACCCGCCAACTGAGTGACGTCAGCTTCACCGATACCCCCGCACACCGCCTGGACGCCCATGAAGTGGGCGGGGCCGTGCGCACGGCGCTGTCCGTCTCGTGTGCCCTGCTGGCATCTGAACAGCTGGGACTGGCTGAGCAATGCCTGGCGATGACCGTCGACTACCTCAAAGACCGCCGGCAGTTCGGGCGCGTCCTGGGTTCCTATCAGAGCCTCAAGCACCGACTGGCCGATCTGTGGGTCGACATCACCCAGTCACGTGCTGTGGCCCGTTACGCCGCAGCGTGTGCGGCCACCGGTAGTCCGGATCTGCCGTTGGCCAGTTCCTTGGCACACGTGGTGTGTTCGACAACAGCGGTGCGGGCCGCCGAGGAATGCATCCAGTTGCACGGCGGGATCGGTTTCACCTGGGAGCATCCTGCGCACCTCTACCTCAAACGCGCCAAGACGACGCAAATGCTGTTCGGCACGCCCTCGGCACACCGCCACCGAATCGGCGAGCTGGCAGGACTGAACGTCGCGCCCGTGCATTCAGGGGGAAACTCGTGACTGACCTACACGGACGATGCGCAGTGGTGACTGGCGGCAACAGCGGTATCGGGCTGGCGTTAGCCGTCGGACTGGCCCGTGCAGGTGCTGACGTAGCAGTGTGGGCGCGCAATCCTGAACGCAGCCGCACCGCAGTCCAGGAGCTCAAAAGCCATGGCGTCGAGGCACTTGCGGTGGCATGCGATGTCGGAGACGAACAGTCGGTCCTGGACGCCACCGCCCAGACCGTGCAGGCATTGGGCAAGATCGACATTCTGTTCGCAAACGCCGGCATCGCCGATGCGAAAGACTACCTGGACACCTCGTTGCAGGAATGGCACCACGTCCTGCGCACCAACGTCGATGGCACTTTCTTGACCACTCGCGAAGTCGGCCGGCACATGGTGGATCGCGGTCAAGGCGGATCGATTGTGGTGGTCTCTTCCACGGTGGCGCGCTACGGCGCTGCCACCCAAGCCGCGTACGCCGCCAGCAAGAGTGCGTGCGGATCGCTGGGGCGCACGATCGCAGTCGAATTCGCGCGTCATCAAATTCGCTGCAATGTTCTCGTGCCGGGCTGGGTGTCTACCCCGATGAACGATCACCTACGCGCCAACGACAAATTCTTCGATGTGACGGTACGCCGCACCCCGGTTCGCCGCTGGGCTGACGCCAGTGAATTCTACGACGTCGCAGCATTCCTCGCCGATCCTACGTTGACGTTTCACACCGGCAACGAGGTCGTCGTCGACGGCGGCTACACCATCTTCTGACCGCTTCACCACCTGTAACTCTGAAGAGGATTGATGACCATACGTTTTGACTTCGACCAGCGCACCGTCTTGATCACCGGTGCCGCCCAGGGCATCGGCAAGGCCCTGGCCGAACATTTCGCGGCATCCAACGCCCGGGTCGCCGTCGTTGATCGCGACGAGGCGCTACTGCAGAAAGAGTGGGCAGGACACGGGGAGAACATCATCACCGTCGCTGCCGATGTCGCACAGACAGAAGACGTCCAGCGCGCGGTGTCCAGTGTTGTCGAAACGTGGGGCAGCATCGATGTGGTGGTCAACAACGCCGGCATCGCCCGTGACGCGGTGGTGTGGAAACTGACCGACGATCAGTGGGCCAGTGTGTTGGCAGTACATCTGGGTGGCACGTTCAATGTGACCCGTGCCGCTGTTCCGCACATGCGTGCCAACGGGTTCGGGCGAATCATCAACGTCACGTCCTATACCGGCATGCACGGCAACATCGGTCAGTCCAACTACGCGGCGGCCAAGGGCGGCATCATCGGGTTCACGAAATCCGTGGCCAAGGAGACCGCACGATTCGGTATCACCAGCAATGCGATCTCTCCCAACGCTGCTACCGCGATGGTGGCCGCCGTGCCCGCCGACAAACTGGCCGAGATGACGGCCTCGGTGCCGCAGGGCAGGTTCGCCGATCCAGGCGAGATGGCCGCCGCCGTAGCTTTTTTGGCCTCCGACGAAGCTGCCTACATCACCGGTGTCGTACTTCCCGTTGATGGCGGGGTATCGATGTGAACGGCTGCGCCCCAAGCCGCTAGGCGAACCTAGACCGAGTTGCCCCCGGCCAGTGTTGCTCCGGGGGTAACTTGATGTTGTGCTTGCGCCAAGCGTACGCCCGAGCGGCTAGCCGGCCAGTGCGACATCAGCCGCGCCGACCTGAACTACCGGTAGCGGCAAGAGTGCAATGAGTATGGCGGGGTCCGTTGACCGGACCCCGCCATAAGCGGTGGTGATGTTGATCTAGCCGAACAGTCCCAGCGCGGTCTTACCGATCAGGTCGTAAGCCTGGTTGCTGTTGACCGGGTGGTAGATACCGGCCCGCGCATCGCGGAACAACTTCTCCAGCGGAGCGCCTTTACGAATACCGCCGCCGCCGACCAGTCGCAGCGCCGTATCGGTGACGTTGATGGCCGCTTCTGTCGCGGCGACCTTGCCGATCGAAACCCGCGCTGGACGCTCGATCGGATTCCAGGTGGCATCGGCACCTTCGAACAGCGCCTCGGCGGTGCCGCGCACGGCCCACTCCGCGGACTGCAGTTCGGTCCAGGCCTTTCCGAGCTCGTACTGGACATATCCGATATCGCGGACCGCCTTCTCTTCTCCTTCCTGGGTGCGCCCGAGGCTTTTCTTGCTCAGCGACTCACTGACCAGTCGCAGCGCGCGTTCCCCGACCCCGAGGTACACGCCGGCGAAAGGGAAGCAGGCCCATTCGATCTCGTTGAACAGGCCGTTGCGGTAGGTACCGCTGTAGGCCTCTGCGGGGACCGGCACCTTGTCCAGGACCAGCGTTTGCGTGCCGCTGGCACGCATCGACATGGTGTTCCATGTCCGGCGGATCGACAGCCCCGGCGTGTCGGCGGGAATGACGAAGACCGCTTCCCGTTCGGCGTGTTCGCTGAAGGTCTCGGGCAGGCTTCCGTCTTCGTTGGTGATCACCGCGGTGAAGGCCACGATATCGGCGTTCTCAATGTAGGTGGCCCAGTTCTTCGCACCGCTGGCCAGCCATCCGCCATTGCCGTCGGGAACACAGACGGTGTCAGAGAGCCCGCTGATGCCGGCTCGTTCCTCGCTGAGGGTCCCGGAGAGCATCGAGCCGTCCTCGACGATCTTGGTGAAGAGGCGTTCACGTGCCGGCTCATCGAGAAGTTCACGGAAAATGCCGACCATGACGTGATGCATGTTGAACGACAACGTGATTGCCGGATCTCCGTACGACGCCAATTCCTTTTCGACCAGCGCGGTGGTCCATACGTCGGCGCCCAAACCGCCATACTTTTTCGGGATGACGAGCTTGGGCAGTCCGCTTTCTTTGTACAGCGGAACGAGCTCGCTGGGGAACAGGTTGTCCTCGTCGGCGCGCTTGCCGTACTTCTCGAACTCGGCGGCGAGTTTGCGGGCACGCGCGACGAGTTCGACGCGTTCCTCGGCGGTAACTTCCACGACGTGCTTTGCAGTGGTGGACATGTCGGTTCCTTACTGTGCGGGGAGTATCAAAGGGACGTGGTTCAAAAAGGGGGCTGTTACGACTTGCTCGCGAATCCTTTGCTGTGAGTGTTTGTGCGGATTGAGGAATGCTGGCCGACCGAATGCCAGGTCCGGTCCTGATAGACCAACCGATTTTGTGCTCCGCCCGGCTGCGCATGCCGACGCTGGCGAACGTCGACAACGTCAGCGACGACAATGGTGGAGCCTGTCGTGCGGATCTTGTCCACGGCTCGGATGAGAAGAATTTCCGCGGCAGCAGGAAAGTACGGCTCCCCGGTGGGTAGGCGTTCCCAGATCGTTGTGTCGGCGAAGCGATCGATGCCGCTGGTGGCGCACAATTGCGCCAGTGCCAGGTCCTCGGTGTCGAGCAAATGAACTACGGCGGTGCTGGATTCGATGATGGTAGGCGCGCTGGAAGAGGCGTCGGTGATGGTGAAGATCAGTCGAGGCGGCGAGGCGCTCAGTGAAGTGACCGACGTAGCTGTCAGGCCTACCGGGCCCGATCCGCTGTCGGCGGTGATGACAGCGACCCCGCCTGGGTGTCGGCGGAAGGCATTCTTGAAGTGCTCACTGATCGGTCGAACTTCGCTCGGCGCGGGCTGGGGTCGTCCATTTGTCACGGCAGGAATCCTTTCTGATTAATTGCGGCTTCCTTTGTCGGCCGATGAATAGTGTTGGGGGATAGGTCGATATAATGGGCGGGTGCAAGTGAACATCGATACATCACCGATTTCCGTCGACGGCCTGGACGTATTTACGGAGTTCACCGCGATCAGTTCCGGCGTCGGAAACGCGGCAGATTCGGCGAGCAGTGGTGTGCGTGTCGATGAGGACAGTGAGCATGTGTGGATTGATCCGGCCCGCATCGTCGCTGCGGCATCGGCGGCCGGTGTGCCTGACTCGTGGACAGGGGATTTTGAGCGCATGTGCGGTTACGCGCAGACCAAAGGGTGGTTGGACGAGCGAGGCTGGATTCGGGCGCATGTGGTCGCCGGGTGATGCAAGCCGGCCGACGCCAACACGAGCTCTCGCTGCGATGAGCACCCCAATGTCCTTTCTCCGTATGTCCGGGACTGCGGTGTCCGTCCCCTCGTACTGTGACCACACGGTATGTTCAGCGTCGGGTTGTGAGTTGTCGCACAATGAGACGGTGTGCAACGGCAACGACGGCCTGCGCCACACTGCGTGGCTGGGTCTAAGTGGTGTGTGGCTGGTGAAGCGGACCGGCGGTGTGCGGGGATGACGAAAGCAACGCCAGAGCAACCGGGTTCGCCACGGCGCACCCGGCTGGAAGCCGACGATCGGCGCGATCAGATCGTGGCTGCGGCCCGGGATCTATTCGCGCAGAGGCCTTACGAACAGGTATCCACCGGCGAAATCGCCGCAGCGGCGGGTACCACTCGTACGAATGTGTTGTACTACTTCAAATCAAAGCGCGGCCTGTTTTCTGAGATCGTCGAACGCTTCTCCCGGATACCGGAGGACTTCGTGGTGCCGGACGGGCATGACGATGTCGCTGGGCGGGTGCGCGCGATTTTCGAGAAATGGCTCGACGGGATCGAGAGAAACCGTGGCACCTACATCACCATGGTGCGTGCGTCGTCGAGTTCAGACCCCAAAGTCAGTGGGGCTCTCCGCGATAGCATGCGCACCTGGGAGCAGAATCTGCTGCGCATCGTTGGGCTCGATATCGACGAGCCTTCCAACCATGCGATGGTCCGTAGTTTCCAGGCGCTGGTGGCCGACGCAACGATGGCGTGGTTGGAGTCCAAAGAACTCGACAAGTCACAAGTGCTGGAATTGTTGACCAACTGCCTTATCGCAGTGGGGCACAGCGCCTCTGCTGACTGAGGATACGTGCGGCGTGGTCACAAGACGGCGTCATCCATGTCGATACCCAGCGAGCGCATCTTGCGGTAGAGCGTCGAGCGCGCAATGCCGAGCTTGGCGGCGGCTTGGTGTTTGTTGCCGCCGGCGGTCTTGATGGCGTCGACGATGGCCGTTGCCTCTGCGCGTTCCAGTCCCACCAGCCTGCGCCGTGAGGTGATGGCGGCAAGGTGGGTGGGCAGTTCCTTGGCGCTGATATAGCTGTAGCCGGTTTCGGACACGATCTGGGTGACCAGTCGTTTGAGCCCCGCGATGTTGTCGGACCAGTCCACGCGGGCCAATGCGCGCAACGCGTCGGGCATCCATTGCACAGGTTCGCGGTCGGCGCCGGCCTCGGCGGTGAAGTGTGCGACGAGCACCGGCAGGTCTGCAGAGCGTTCTGAAAGCGGGGGTACCGAGATGACGGTGGGGAAGGTGACCAAGGCGGGGTCGGTGGCGTGGTCTCGGTGTGGCCAAGTGGCCGAGGTGGCAAAGACCCGGCTCGGTGCGGGCCGGTGGGTGAGCGCATCGCACAGGGAGGTCACCATCGCCGGGGCGAGCTGGTCGAGATGGTGAATGATCACGGTGCTGTGGTCGGGCGCGTTCAACGCCGGCGCGGCAATGTTGGTCACCCACTGCGGATCTGCGGCTGAGGCGGCCGCGTCAATCTCGCGGTAGCTGGTTGTGCAACACGCGCGCGCAATCGCCGATTTGCCCACTCCGCGCTCACCGACGAGCAGCACGCCGGGGGAGGCGTGAGTGCGGGCGAGCTGATTCAGCAGCGCCGTCCAACGCTCGCTGTGGCCCACCATGCCGGGTAGCTCCACGATGGCTGGGCCCTCGGTGTTGCGGACCTCGGCACGTTTAAGCTTGAGCACGACACCGATGACCGATCCATCACTGACGACGGTGTGATGGTCGATGACCACTGGTCGCGGGCCGCCCAGCGCTGCGGGTTGGTCGGCAGCGCCGGGGTCGCTGAGGACACGGGCGGCATACTCCCAGAGCACTGCCTGGTCGACTGATCCGAGCATGCGCGTCGCGGCGGCGTTCGCGACCACTGTTTTCTCGTTGACGGCGACAACAGCATGGCGGGCGTCGCGGCGTTCGTTGACGAATGCCCTCATGAGTCCCTGTTCGGCGGTCGTAGCGGCATCCAGCAGGCATCGCTCTACTTCGGTGGCGATGTCACATACCCAGGGCACGGCCAACGGCGAGGTGTCCCGGAATCGGCTGATCAGATTGATGCTGCCCACGATGCGCTGGGTCACTGGGTGAGTGATGACCATTCCTGCTGAGGTGAACTCCAGGAACTGCATGCCGAAATGCTCGGGGCCGCGCACGAACGTCGGCGTTGCCGTGATCAGTGTGCTGCCGCTGGTGGTGCCCAAGGTGGTCTCGGACACCAGGAACCCGGGCTCGATGTCCAGCTTGGCCAGCCGTGCCATCAGAGCGTCGTCACCGACCCAATGCCGCAGGATCACGCCTGCGGCATTGGTCAGGAACAAACACGATTCCGCGGCCGTCAGCCCGTCGATGCGGGTGCGCATGACAGTGACCGCAGCGTCGAGCAGCTCATCCGCGATCGCCAGCGAGCGCTGGGAGAGGACCGGCGAATCTCGCCGAGCGTGCTGCAGTCGTGGCTGCGAAGCGTGCGATACGGATTGAGTCCGGCACAGGTCGGACCCTGCGGAGAGTCGACCCCCGAGCAGGACATGCGACTGCTCGACGCTGCGGTCACTGTCATGCGCACCCGCATCGACGGGCTGACGGCCGCGGAATCGTGTTTGTTCCTGAC
>NZ_LZJD01000083.1:0-63346 GCF_001666875.1 Mycobacterium sp. E802 | reverse complement strand
TCGTTGAACCCGGCCTGCAGCAGGCCCAGCTCACTGGCGTCGTAGATCTGCATGTGCGCGTTGTAGTTGCCGCGCTGTACCTCACCGAGTGCCCAGCGCAGCTGGCGCAGCGGGTCGGCGATCGACATGGCCACCAGCACGGTGCTGGACAGCCCGATCACCAGCGCGGCAACTACAACGCGCACATGCAGATCTACGACGCCAGTGAGCTGGGCCTGCTGCAGGCCGGGTTCAACGACATGGTGCGCGAGCTGGCCGAGCGGCAACGGTTGCGTGACCTCTTCGGACGCTACGTGGGTGAGGACGTGGCCCGCCGCGCCCTGGAACGCGGCACCGAGTTGGGCGGCCAGGAACGCGACGTGGCCGTGTTGTTCGTGGACCTGGTGGGGTCGACGCATCTGGCCTCGACGATTCCGGCGGCCGACGTGGTGAACCTGCTCAACGAGTTCTTCCGCGTCATCGTCGACACCGTCAACCGCCACGGCGGTTTCGTCAACAAGTTCCAGGGTGACGCGGCCCTGGCCATCTTCGGCGCCCCCATCGAGCATCCCGACGCCTCCGGCGGTGCGCTGGCGGCCTCCCGCGAACTGCATGACGAGCTGCTCAGCGTGCTGGGTACCGACATCGAGTTCGGGATCGGGGTCTCGGCCGGACGCGCGATCGCCGGCCATATCGGCGCCCAGGCCCGGTTCGAGTACACCGTGATCGGTGACCCGGTCAACGAGGCCGCCCGGCTCACCGAGCTGGCCAAGCTGGAGGAAGGCCACGTGCTGGCCTCGGCTATCGCGGTCAGCGGCGCACTGGATGCCGAGGCATTGAGCTGGGACGTCGGCGAGATCGTCGAACTGCGTGGCCGCACCGTACCGACGCAGCTGGCCCGCCCGATGAACCTGGTCCTGCCCCGCCACCTGGAACGCGAAGCCGAAAGCGACGTGCCGAGCTAAGCCTTCTTGGCCGCAGCCTTTTTCGCCGGGGCCTTCTTGGCCGCGGTCGTCTTGGCGGCAGCCTTTTTCGCCGGCGCCTTCTTCGCAGCCTTCTTGACCGGCCCGCGGGCCCGGCGGTCGGCCAGCAGCTCCGAGGCCCGCTCATCGGTGATCGAGGCCACGTCATCGCCCTTGCGCAGGCTGGCGTTCGTCTCACCATCGGTGACATAGGGCCCGAACCGGCCGTCCTTGATCACCATCGGCTTGCCCGACGCCGGGTCGGTGCCCAGCTCACGCAGCGGCGGGGCGGCAGCCGCCTGGCGGCCACGACGCTTCGGCTCGGCATAGATCTTCAGCGCCTCGTCGAGGGTGATGGTGAACATCTGTTCCTCGGTGGCCAGCGAGCGAGAGTCGGTGCCGCGCTTGAGGTACGGCCCGTAGCGGCCGTTCTGGGCGGTGATCTCCTCGTTGTTCTCGGGGTCCACACCCACCACGCGCGGCAGTGACAACAGCTTGAGCGCGTCGTCCAGCGTCACGGTCTCCAGATCCATTGTCCGCAAAAGCGATCCGGTGCGTGGCTTGGGCCCGGAGGGCTTCTTGCCCTTCTTGGCCGTCGTCCCCGCATCGGGGTCCTCCGGCGGCTCGGGCAGGATCTCGGTGACGTACGGGCCGAATCGACCGTCCTTGGCGACGATTTCGTGTCCGGTTGCCGGATCGACACCCAGCACCCGGCCCTCTTGCGGTGTGGCGAAAGCCTTTTCGGCCAGCTCGAGGGTCAGTTCGTCGGGGGTCAGCTCGTCCTTGAGGTTCGCCCGCTGCGGCTTCAGCTCGCCCGGATTGTCCGGGTCGGCGATCATCCGCTCCAGGTACGGCCCGTTGCGACCCACCCGGACCACCACCGCGCGGCCTTCGTCGTCATCAAAGAGCTTGATGGAGTTGACTTCTCGCGCGTCGATGCCTTCGAGGTTGCCACCGACGAGGTGCTTGAGCCCACCGGCGCGGGCGATCGAACCCTCGACGCCGTGCTCACCGCCGAAGTAGAAGTTCGACAGCCAGTTGGTGCGCTGTTCCTGGCCGTTGGCGATCTCGTCGAGTTCGTCTTCCATGGCCGCGGTGAAGTCGTAGTCCACCAGCCGGCCGAAGTGCTGTTCCAGTAGGCCGACGACGGCGAAGGCGACCCAGGACGGCACCAGGGCGCTGCCCTTTTTCTGCACGTAGCCGCGGTCCTGGATCGTCTTGATGATCGAGCTGTAGGTCGACGGGCGGCCGATGCCCAGCTCTTCCAGGGCCTTGATCAGCGAAGCCTCGGTGTAGCGGGCCGGCGGGCTGGTCTGGTGGCCGTCGGCGGTCAGATCGGCCGCGTCGACGCGCTGCCCCTGGGTCAGGTTCGGCAGGCGGCTCTCGGCGTCGTCGGACTCACCACCGGCCAGCTCATCGATGCTCTCGACGTAGGCCTTGAGGAAGCCCGGGAACGTGATGGTGCGGCCCGACGCGTTGAAGACGACCTGCTCACCACCAGCAGCGGTGCCGGCGATCCGCAGCGACAGCGTCGTGCCGCGCGCATCGGCCATCTGCGAGGCCACGGTGCGCTGCCAGATCAGCTCGTAGAGCCGGAACTCGTCGGTGTCGAGCTGGGCGTGCAGCTGACCGGGAGTCTGGAACACGTCACCGGCGGGGCGGATGGCTTCGTGCGCCTCCTGGGCGTTCTTGACCTTGCGGGTGTACTGCCGCGGCGACGGATGCACGTATTCGTCGCCGTAGAGCTGACGGGCCTGGTTGCGGGCAGCGTTGATGGCCGACTCCGACAACGTGGTCGAGTCGGTACGCATATAGGTGATGTAGCCGTTCTCGTACAGCCGCTGCGCGATGCTCATGGTGCGCTCGGAGGAGAAGCGCAGCTTGCGGCCGGCCTCCTGCTGCAGCGTCGAGGTCATGAACGGCGCGTAGGGCCGACGCGTGTACGGCTTCTGCTCGACGGAGCTGACCGCCAGCTGCGCCCCGCGCAGCCCGGAAGCCAGGGCCCCGGCGCTGGCCTCGTCGAGCACCAGCACCTCGTCGGGCTTCTTGACCTGGCCCAGCGAGTCGAAATCGCGGCCGGTTGCGACGCGGCGGCCGTCGACGGTGTTGAGCTTGGCGGTGAACTTGGGCGGCGACGCCTCGGGGTCTGAGACGGACGCGTCGAGTTCGGCGCTGACATCCCAGTAGCCGGCGCTGCGGAACGCCATGCGCTCGCGCTCCCGCTGCACGATGATGCGGGTGGCCACCGACTGCACCCGGCCGGCCGACAGCTTCGGCGCCACCTTCTTCCACAGCACGGGCGAAACCTCGTAGCCGTAGAGCCGGTCGAGGATGCGGCGGGTTTCCTGCGCGTCGACCAGGGCGATGTCGAGGTCGCGGGGGCTTTCGGCGGCGGCCCGGATGGCCGGTTCGGTGATCTCATGGAACACCATCCGCTTGACCGGCACCTTGGGTTTGAGCGTCTCCAGCAGGTGCCAGGCGATCGCCTCACCCTCGCGGTCACCGTCCGTCGCGAGGTAGAGCTCGTCGACGCCTTTGAGCAGGTCCTTGAGCTCGGTGACGGTGCTCTTCTTGTCGGGGCTGACGATGTAGAGCGGTTCGAAGTTGTCGTCGACGTTGACCCCGAGGCGGGCCCAGGGTTCGGATTTGTACTTGGCGGGCACGTCGGCGGCATTGCGCGGCAAGTCGCGGATGTGCCCGCGGGAGGACTCGACGACGTAATTGGATCCGAGGTAGCCGGCTATCTTGCGCGCCTTGGTCGGCGACTCGACAATCACGAGTCGCCGGACATTCCCCTTGCTTCCGCTGCCGCCATTATCGCCAGCCAACTGTGCCTACGCTCCACTTCTATAGTTGCCGCGCCACGCCCGGCAACTGACAATTTCGCATTACACGCGAGCCTACGCAAACCGGCTCTCCGCGTGTACACCATTAAATACGCGGCCAGTGCGCCAACGCCGCGGCGTCATCCGGGGGTTCCCCGACGTTCTCTACCAGGCGCGATAGCCGTCGCCGCCCACTGATCCGCAGCGCCGGATGCGACCCTCTGGTCCCGATCAGAGTTGGTGCGATCCCCACCCGCATCATCGCCGCGGCGAGCGGCGCATGCGTATCGGGAGCATGTGGGTCCAGGCCCAGCAGGTAGCGGTCCTCGGCCTCCGGGGTGCCCGCGGCCAGCGTCCAGGCCCGCAATTCACGCGAGCCGGGCAACCACGTCGTGGGCACCGTCTTCACCGCACCGCGGGTCCATTGCCCCGCGATCAGCATCAACTGCGGATCCAGCGCGGTGCGCACCAACGGGTTGTTTTCATCGGTGCGGGAGATCTCCGCAACCAAACCGGCCTCACCCATCATCTCGGCCAGCCCCTCGGCGCGCCACAGATCGTCGACGACGACCGAGATCCGGGCGGCCGCTGCGCCGCCGTTGCCCGCCACGACCACCTGACCCGGACCGGCGAGCACCCCGGTCAGATCGGACGCCGCGGGCGGCACCGACTCGGCCGAGAAGAAGGACAGCTGGCTCACGAATCGACACTAGGCCAGCGTGGCCCGCAAAAACGAGAACACCCCCGCGGTGTCCGGTTCGGACTCACACGGGGGTGCTCACTTTGGGTTTGTGTGCCTCAGATGGCCCGTACACCCGTGGCCTGCGGCCCCTTGGGGCTCTGGCCGACCTCGAACTCAACCTTCTGGTTCTCCTCCAGGGTGCGGAATCCGCTGCCCTGGATTTCCGTGTAGTGGACAAACACGTCGGCCGAGCCGTCCTCCGGAGCAATGAAGCCGAAGCCCTTTTCCGCGTTGAACCACTTCACAGTTCCCTGTGGCATCTTTTGTTCTTTCCTTCTCTTTCAACCGGGTGCGGTCCACCGACTTCCGATGTACCGGGCCCGTTCCGACCGCCATCCTTCGTGGAGTCGCCGGAACTGACCCGACCTACAACCCTCGCAGGAACCGCGATCGCAACGACGATCCTGCGAGTGCGAGTACAAACACAGAAGCTGCGACCGTGATCAGTCAACCATGTTCGGGTCGGCTGCGACAGTCTTGGCGTGCGGCGCGTGGTGAACAATTCGTTTACAAATCCGGGCCGAGGTCGGCGGGGTAGATCGAAGGAGGACGAACAGTGCTGGATCAGGGGTCGGATTTCGGCCGTGAGCTGCTCGCTTGCGCTGTCGAGGGAACCCCGGCCGACGAAGATCCGCTACGCCATGTCGCGGATATCCCCCCGCGGCACGGCAAACCGCGACAGTGGCCGCAATGGGCCCATCCGGAGGTGGTGCGGGCGTTGGGCGAGCGCGGTATCACCGCGCCGTGGTCGCATCAGCTCGAGGCCGCCGAATTGGCCCATGCCGGACGGCATGTCGTGGTGTCCACCGGAACCGCGTCGGGAAAGTCCCTGGCCTACCAGTTACCGATCCTGTCGACCCTGGCTCATGACCGCCGCGCCCGGGTGCTCTACCTGTCCCCGACCAAGGCGCTCGGTCACGATCAGCTGCGCACCGCACAGGAGCTGAGTGAGGCCGTCGCCGCGCTGCGCGACGTGGCGCCCGCCCCGTATGACGGTGACAGCGCGGTCGAGGTGCGCCGGTTCGCCCGGGAACGGTCGCGGTGGATCTTCTCCAACCCGGACATGATCCACCTGTCGCTACTGCGCAACCACGCCCGCTGGGCCGTGTTCCTGCGTCACCTCAAGTTCGTCGTCGTCGACGAATGTCATTACTATCGCGGCATTTTCGGCTCCAACGTGGCCATGGTGCTGCGTCGGCTCTTGCGGTTGTGTGCGCGTTATTCACCCGAAGGCGCAGGCCCCACGGTCATCTTCGCCAGCGCCACCACCGCCTCCCCGGCCGAGACCGCCGCGGAGTTGATCGGCCAGACCGTCGCCGAGGTGACCGAGGACGGTTCACCGCAGGGCGCGCGCACGATCGCGCTGTGGGAGCCTGCGCTGCTCGACGATCTCACCGGCGAGAACGGCGCCCCGGTCCGGCGTTCGGCCGGCGCCGAGGCCGCACGGGTGATGGCGGATCTGATGACCGAAGGGGCGCGAACGTTGACCTTCGTGCGGTCCCGGCGCGGTGCCGAGCTCACCGCGCTGGGCACCCGAGCCCGCTTGGAGGACACCGCACCTGAGCTTGCGGATCTGGTGGCGTCCTACCGCGCCGGTTACCTGGCCGAGGATCGCCGCGAGCTGGAAAACGCCTTGGCCGACGGACGACTGCGGGGCCTGGCGACCACCAACGCGCTGGAGCTCGGCATCGACATCGCCGGGCTGGATGCCGTGGTGCTGGCCGGTTTTCCCGGCACCGTCACCTCCTTCTGGCAGCAGGCCGGACGTTCCGGGCGACGTGGGCAGGGTGCGCTGATCGTGTTGATCGCCCGCGACGATCCGCTGGACACCTACCTCGTGCACCACCCGGCAGCCTTGCTGGACAAGCCGATCGAGCGGGTGGTGATCGACCCGACGAATCCGCATGTGCTCGGTCCGCAATTGCTCTGTGCCGCAGCCGAACTGCCCCTCACCGAGGCCGAGGTCCGGCTGTGGAATGCCGAGGCGGTGGCCGAGACGCTCGTCGACGACGGGCTGTTGCGCAAGCGTCCGGGCGGCTACTTCCCCGCTCCGGGAGTGGATCCGCACCCGGCCGTGGACATCCGCGGCTCCAGCGGCGGGCAGATCGCGATCCTGGAGACCGACACCGGCCGGATGCTGGGCAGCACCGGCGCCGGGCAGGCCCCGGCCTCACTGCATCCCGGTGCGGTGTATCTGCACCAGGGCGAGACGTACGTCGTGGAGTCGCTGTCGTTCGAGGACGGGGTGGCGTTCGTGCATGCCGGCGACCCCGGTTACACCACGTACGCCCGGGAACTCACCGACATCTCGGTCACCGGACCCGGCGAACGCCGAACGTTCGGCCCGGTCACCGTCGGCCTGGTGCCGGTCTCGGTGACCAACACCGTGGTCGGCTACCTGCGCCGGCGGATGGATGGTGAGGTGATCGACTTCGTCGAGCTGGAGATGCCACCGAGCACGCTGGACACCATGGCCGTGATGTGCACGATGACACCGGAGGTATTGCAGGACAACGGGATTGACTCGCTGACGGTGCCGGGAAGCCTGCACGCGGCCGAGCACGCGGCGATCGGCCTGTTGCCGTTGGTGGCCAGCTGCGACCGCGGCGACATCGGCGGAGTCTCGACCGCCGTCGGGCCAGTGGACGGGTTGCCCACCATTTTCGTCTACGACGGGTATCCCGGCGGGGCCGGTTTCGCCGAGCGCGGGTTCCACAATCTGAGTACCTGGTGGGGTGCGACGGCCGAGGCGATCGAGGCTTGCGAGTGTCCGAACGGTTGCCCCTCGTGTGTGCAGTCACCGAAATGCGGCAACGGCAACGATCCCTTGGACAAGGCAGGCGCGGTGCGCGTATTACGTCTGGTGCTCGGCGCGCTGAGTACTTCCTCAGCGATCCCCCGACCGTGTTGACGACCGACCCCTCGACGGCCGACGACACGGATCGACAACTACGTGGCTGCATTCGGCCACGCCGAACACGCAGACGTTGCGACGAACGGTCGGACAACGCGATCCGTTCCCAATCCCGGACGCCGGGCGCAGTGGCAAATTACGTGAACTCACTCATGTTTGCAACCCTCCCGATCACCCGGTCCCCTGCCGTCACCGTGATCCGCAGTCCCCGGGCGCGGAATCCGTCGTCAATTGGCGCGAGGAAGGCGCTCGGCCCACCGGTAAAATGCTGGCCATGACCCACGACTGGCTGCTCGTGGAGACGCTGGGTAGCGAGCCAGTGGTGGTCGCACGAGGTCTACAGACGAAGAACCTCGTCCCAATCAGTGTGTTCTTGCGACGAAATCCGCACCTGATGGCAATTCATAGCGCGATCAGGGAAACCGTGCAGGCCGGACAGGGTTTGACGAGCATCACGACCAAGAACGACCGCGTAATCCGCACCGAGGTGGTGCGGATGTCCGACGGCTGCATCCACGGCGTGCATGTGTGGATCGGGCCGATCGATGCCGACCCGCCACAACGACCGGTCCCGGGTCCGCTGCTGTGGGACCTGACCGCCGGCTTCGCCACCGACACCGCCGAATCTCTGCGTAACAGCGGCATGGATCCGGAAACCGAACCCACCCATCACCGCGCCTTCGCCGACGATCTGCCCGCCAGAGACCTCAACGGCAGTGAGGCCAAGGTGCTGGCGATGACGATCAAACCGGTGGTGGGCAACACCTTGTGCACGACCTGGGATGTCACCGATCATCGCGGGGAACTCATCACCGTGGGCTTCGTGGCCCGGGTGACCAGCGAAGCGCAGGACGACGGCTCCGAGCGCATCGTCTGCCGGGCGATGAACTGGCGCAGCGAACGCGAAACCGCGCTGGTGCGTGAGGACAACTTGGCCCAACGCATCCTCAACGGGCTGGCTCAGCCCGGCGTACACCGGGTCTTGGTCGACCTCGACAACTGGAAGTTGTTGAAATGGCTCGACGAACCCGCCCCGTTCTTCGATTGGCGCAACCACGACGGTGGACCGGCCCGCATCCATCCCATCGATACCCGGCACATGGCGAGGATGACCACCGAATTCAGCAGCGGTATCACCACAGCCGTGCTGCGCATGCGCGCCGAGGACGGCGGCTGGCAGCCGGTGCACATGACGATCAACCGGATCGAGCTCGATGAGGACACCTTCGTCGGCCTGATCGCGCTTCGGCTACCGACCGACGGTGAGGTGGCCGCGGCAGACCTCGACCGGATCGACTAGGCCGCCACAGTCACCGGTCCGGCCCGGGCCGAGGCTCGCGCCGGTCCGAAACCCCAGCGGCCGAGCCGGACCGGCACCGTCACCTCGAGCACCACGTCGAGACCCTCGATGCGGCATCCGGCGATCACCGAACGCATCCGTGCGGCGATCTGGCCGGCCTGCCCGCACGCCGCCTCCGGACCGGAGGCCACGGTGCCGGCAGCACCCAGCGCGGCGAGGTCGGCCGCGGCCTGGGCCCGGTGCCGTGCCGTCACCGCCGCCCCAAGGTAGGCGCCCCCGGCGGCGAACGCGACGACCACCGCGATCATCGCCGCGGCCAGCACCGTGGCCGAGCCCCGCTCACCCGACGCCGGGTTCGGGGACCGCGACCGCCTCGGCGGACACCGTGAACCCCGGTAGCGCCATGGTTGCGCTGACCCGGGCGACCACCATCGGACCGTCGGGGCCGACGTGAATGACCGCGCCGGACGGGGCGATTCGCCGAGCCGCCGCGGTAGCGGTGTCGGTTTCACCCCGGGCCGCCAACCGGGCGGCTTCCCGGGCAGCGTCGATGCAACGGATCTGCATCCCCACCGCGCTGAGGCCGCCCACGCACAACACCAGGACCGCCACCAGTGCCGCGATCGCGAAGGCCGCCTCGACGGTGACCGCGCCCCGGTCATCTAGACGTTGGTGTTCAGGGCCCGACTGATGATGTTGGTCAGGGCACTGACGATCGAATCGCCGGTGACCACCGTGTACAAGATCGCCCCGAACGCGGCGGCGGCAATCGTGCCGATGGCATATTCCACCGTGGACATGCCTGATTCGTCCAGCATCACCAGCGTCGCCCTGGCGTTCATCCGCTGAATCATGTTTCCCTCCATAGACTTTCCTCTCTTTGCCGGACCTGCTCACAACAAACCTGAACCCAGCACGTCACCGGCCAGACCGGCGACCACCGGAATGACACCCAGACACACGAAAGCCGGCAGATAGCACAGCCCCAACGGTCCGGCCACCAGCACCGCGGCGCGTTCGGCCACCGCGTCGGCAGCGGTGGCCGCGTCGTGACGCGACTGCGCGGCCAGCTCGGCCACCCCGTCGGCCAGCGCGCTGCCCGAGGCGGCCGAGCGTCGGGCCAGCCGCAGCAAGGCCTCGACGTTGCTGTCCCGAGGCGACGTGTCATTGCTTGGCGCCCAGGCCCGTTCCGGGTCGGCGCCGAGGGCCAACAGCTCGGCCGCCCGGTGCAACACCGGTGCCAGAGTCGGCGGTGCCGACGCGGTGGCCGCGGCTGCCGCGGTCGAGACCGCCATCCCGGCAGACAGACACGCGGCAAGAAGATCGAATGTCGAGGCGGCGGCCAGCGGATCATCGGCCGGACTCGGCTGCCGACCTCGAGAAGGCGCCGGGGCCGGTGCCGCCCGAGCGCGTACCCGGGCCGGATCGGCACCGATCAGCAGTGCTGCGGCGAGAAGCAATGCGGCCCAGATCATTTCAAGGCCCGATCGGTGATCCGGTCTGACCACGTCAGGCCGGCGCAGGCCAGCAACACTCCGATGCCCAGCAGCCAACCGCCGATACCGGGACCGCACAGGAACGCCAACGGCCTCGCACCGATCAACTGACCGAGGACCAGCCCCGCCACCGGCAACCCGGCGAGGACCGCCGCCGTCGTCCGAGGACCTGCCATGGCGGCCTGGACATGCGACGAAAAGCGCTCACGCTCGACGATGTCGCGTTGCGCCGTGCGCATGAGGGCGGCGATCGACAGGCCATATGCGTGGGCCAGGCGCCAACACGCAGCGAGCCGGTACCAGTGCATCGGCAGCCGCGAGCTTGCCGCGGCATCCTCCAATCCGGCCGCCACGTCGGCGCCCAGTCGCGCTCTGGCGGCAACCGCACTCAAGCCCTGACGCACCGGCCCGGTCGCCTCGGCGGCCGCGGTGTCGAAGGCATTGACCGGATGGACACCGGTGCGTAGCTCGCCGACCAACACGTCCAGGGCAGCCTGGAGCGCAGCCGATTCCTCGTGTCGTCGCCGCCGAGTGAACGCACGCCTGCGACGCACCGTCACCGTGGTGGCGACAGCTACCACGGCCAGCGCTGCCGGAAACGAAACCAGCACCGCCACAACCACTCCCAGCACCGTCACCATCAATTCCACCGGCGTACGACGCCGCTGCGGGACACGGCTGCGCCGTAACACGGCCGCACGGCGAGTAGTGACCGGCCAGAGTAAAAGTGCGGCCGCCAATGCCAGGGCGCTGATCGTCATGAGCACATCCGCTGTTGGAGCAACGCGTTGAGCGCGTCCGCGCCACACCCCCACCCGCTGTCGGCATGCCACGCCGTCATCACCTCGAGGTCGTGCCGCCCAGCCCGGTGCAATACCGCGATCTCGGCGAGCCGGCGACGCCCGTTCCGGCCCCGACCCACGTGCAGCAGCACCTGCACGGCGGCGGCCAGCTGGCTGATCAGTGCGGCGCGGTCCAGCCCGCCGAGCGCACCGAGTGCCTCCAGCCGCGCCGGCACCTCGGCCGGGTTGTTGGCGTGGACCGTGCCCGCACCGCCGTCGTGGCCCGTGTTGAGTGCGGCGAGCAAGTCCACCACCTCTGCCCCGCGCACCTCACCCACGACGATTCGGTCCGGACGCATCCGCAGCGCCTGGCGCACCAGATCCCGCACGGTCACCTCGCCGACGCCCTCGACGTTGGCGGCACGCGCCACGAGCTTGACCAAATGCGGATGCTGCGGAGCCAATTCGGCGGCGTCCTCGACACACACGATGCGTTCACAGGCGTCGACGGCGCCGAGTGCAGCAGCCAGCAAGGTGGTCTTGCCGCATCCGGTTCCTCCGGAGATGAGGAACGCCAGCCTGGCCCGGATGATGGCCCGCAGCAGGTCTGTCACCTCCGGCGGAATCGCCCCAGACCGGGTGAGGCTGTCGAGGTTCTGGGTGGCCGGGCGCAACACCCGCAGCGACAGGCAGGTGCCCGCGGACGCGACCGGGGGCAGCACCGCGTGCAGGCGCACGGTGAACGGGCCGATACCGGTGAGTTGACCGTCTACCCACGGCTGCGCCTCGTCGAGCCGACGCCCGGCCAGCAGTGCCAGGCGCTGCGCCAGCCGGCGGACTGCGCCCTCGTCGGTGAAACACACTGTGCTGCGGTGCAATCCATTGCCGTCGTCCACCCAGACCGCATCAGGTGCGGTCACCAGCACATCGGTGGTCGTCGGTGCACACAGCAGCGGCTCCAGAAGCCCGGCGCCGGTCAACTCGGTTTCCAGCAGCCGCAGATTGCTCAGTACCTCGGTGTCGCCGAGCAGGCCGCCGGACTCGGCCCGGATCGCCGCGGCCACCACGCCCGGGCTCAGCGCGCCCCGCGACGACGTCTCGGTGACCAGCCGTTCGCGCACCCGGTCGATCAGTGAGGAGCTCATGCCGCCTCCTGTGCCGGGTGCCGGGCCAGGACCGCGAGCACCCGACGAGCCGCCGATCCCAGCGGTGACCGAGGCCGCACGCGTAATCCGCCGCGCTCCAACGCCTCGGCGAGACCGGACTGCGGACGCATCGCAGCCAGCAACGGCAGGTCTACGATTCGGGCCACCTCGGCTGCGCGCAGGCCGCCGGGCGACGGGCCACGGACCACCACGCCCGCGTTTGGGTTGCAGGCCAGCAGCCAGGGGCGGGCGGCGGCCGCCGCGGTACACGAGCGCACGTCGGCCGGTGTCACCACCACGACGAGATCAACGGCATCCAACGCGGTCTCGGCCGCTGCGGTGGCGCGCCGGGGCACGTCGCAGACGACGGTGACGCCGCCGCGGCACCCGGCGTCGATGACCGCGCCCAGCGGCCCGGCTTCGATCTCGACTCCCGAACGCCCGCTGGCGAGCACGCTGACCCCGTCCCGGCGCGGCAGCGCGTCACGCAGCGCCGGGAATCCCAACCGGCCACCCTGCAACGCCAGGTCCGGCCACCGCAGCCCGGCCAGATCCTCGCTGCCGGCCACCAGGTCGATGCCGCCACTCCACGGGTCGGCCTCGACCAGCAGCGCTTCGGGCGCCGATTGCGCCAGCGCCACCGCGAACACCGAAGCGCCGGCGCCTCCTCGAGCACCCAGCACCGCCACGGCCGGACCTCGGCCGTCGTCGCGGCACGCGGCCTCGGACAGTGCCGCGACCAGATCGGCCTCTTGGGCCGGCAGGGTCACCAGTTGTTGCGCACCGACCGCGATCGCGGCCTGCCAATCTTCCGGTTGTGGTTCAGTCCGGCCGACGATGACGACCCGGGCGCGGCGAGGCAGTGCGCGTGCTGCACAACGCAGCGCGGCCGCGGCGTCGAGCAGTATCGCGGCGGCGGCCATCCAGGCCTTGCGTCCGGAAGGTTCGTCGACGAGGACCAGACCCACGCCCGCCGCGGCGGCCACCCGGGACACGTCTTCGCGTAGAAGCGGATCGCCGATGAGCGCCAGCACGGTGCCCGGTGGGCTGGTCGGGGTCTTCGAGGTGGCCATGCCCCAAGCCTGGGGGCAACCACGGCCTGGGCACCATCGCCAATTCGCCGATTGTGGATGAACTGGACGCTGTGGATGAATCGCGGTCCGCGTACGTACCGGCAACCACGCACTGAAAATACGGTTCCGCAACTACGGCGGCGGGGCCGGTGAGGATTCTTCCCCTGAAAAAGGGACGACCCCCGCCAGGGGGGGAGGAGGCGGAGGTCGTCGTGTATCAGCCCCGGGGGGTCGGGCTGATACACCCTCGGCATAAGCCGAGTAATGCTCACTATACACACGGAACTGCCAAAACACGCAAGGGACATCTGCGCGGGCTACCGACTGTCTCGCCGGGGCCGTCGCCCGCAAGAATGTGTCGTGAACTGCCATTTTGTGTTGCCGGCCAGATAGGGCGAGGCACCTGCCTCTATGCTTGCGCCTGTGACCGCAACCGATCGGGCTGCCGGGGAGTCGATCGCACAGCAATCCGCACCGCACGGTGACCGGCCGGTGCGCACCGCCGCCTTCTTCGACCTCGACAAAACCGTCATCGCCAAGTCCAGCACGCTGGCTTTCAGCAAACCTTTCTTCAATCAGGGCCTGCTGAACCGCCGCACCGTCCTCAAGTCCACCTACGCCCAGTTTCTGTTCCTGATGTCGGGTGCCGACCACGATCAGATGGACCGGATGCGCAGCTACATCACCAACATGTGCACGGGCTGGGATGTCGAGCAGGTCAAGTCGATCGTCGGCGAGACACTGCACGACATCGTGGACCCGTTGGTCTTCGCCGAGGCGGCGGAGCTGATCGCCGATCACAAGCTGTGCGGCCGCGATGTCGTCGTGGTGTCGGCCTCGGGCGAGGAGATCGTTGCCCCGATCGCCCGGGCCCTGGGCGCGACCCATGCGATGGCCACCCGCATGGTGGTCGAAGACGGGCGGTACACCGGCGAGATCGCGTTCTACTGCTACGGCGAAGGCAAAGTCGAGGCGATTCGCGCCCTGGCCGCCCGCGAGGGCTATGCGTTGGACCACTGCTACGCGTACTCGGACTCGATCACCGACATCCCGATGCTCGAAAGCGTCGGCCACCCCACGGCCGTCAACCCCGACCGGGGGTTGCGCAAAGAAGCCGCCGCCCGTGGGTGGCCGGTGTTGACCTTCAGCCGACCGGTATCGCTGCGCGATCGGATCCCGGCCCCGTCGGGGGCTGCGGTCGCCACGAGTGCCGCCGTCGGGATCAGCGCTCTGGCGGCCGGCGCGCTGACGTATTCACTGCTGCGCCGCTTCACTTCCTGACCTACCGCACGTAGTAGCTGAGGCCCTCGGCGTAACGATCAGAACTCGGCCCTGTTTCACCCTTGCTGTGACCGTGGTCACGTAGTACAAAGGAACCACGGAAGCTTGGATGAGGCCAAGGCTTAGCCGGAAGAGAAGGCTAAATCTCCCGAACCAGGCTCCCCAGCACGGGTCCCGGCACCCACGCGGAGCACATGCCGCGGAATAGGCAAAAGTGTTGCGGGCCTGCGTGATTGCGAGGAGCGGACGGCCACGACGGCTCTTTGGGTAGGGCCGCAGCCGAAGCGCATCGCAAGGACGCCGAGGCCACCCACGCAACCCACGTTGGCACGCTTGGTAACCGGTATCCGTGCTAGCGGGCGACGAGCCGAACATCGTTCGGACCGTCGCCCGCTTTCGTTTGCTGAGGCAGCTCCGTGCGGCGGGTCAGCCGGCCGCTGACTGGGCGATCTGCAACGCTTCTCGCGCGCCGCCCTTCAACGCCTCGCTACTGAACAGCAGCCACGCGGTCAACCCGTCGTGCGTGCCGGAGGCGAATCCCCGTGCGGCAGCCCGGTACTCCCCCGACTTGCGCATCCAATACACCTCCGGCACCCCGAGGCCGTGCGGATCCAACCCACTGGCGATCGTCACCAGACGCGACACCGCACGCGCCACCACCCCGTCGGCGGTACCGAATGGAGCCAGGCTGAGGAGTTCGCCGTGGGCGACCGCCGCCAACACCGGGGCTGGAACTTTGGAGCCGCCGGCCAGGATGTCGGTCAGCAGTTCGAGACGACGCCCGACGTCGGGATCGGTTCGTGGCCGGCCCAGATGCTCGTCGTCGGCGAGGTCGGCGGCGGCCAACGCGTGCAACCGGGCCAAGGCCTGCATCGGCGCGCGCTGCCACACTCCGACCAGCGCGGTGGCGCCCCCTTCGAGTGCTTCGGCCACCCGGATGGCGCCCGCGGTCACCGGATCGGGTTCACCGTCGGCGGACAGCTGCACCGCCCCGCCGTCGAGCACCGCCGACGCCCGCGCCGCACGCAGGGCCGCCTCGGCCGCGGTCTGCGGCCAGCCCCGCAGATTGAACTTGTGCCGATGCGCCCGGCCCAGGGCATCCCGCGCCTCGTCGCTGGCCGCGGAAACGCCGGGCAGGTCAACGAGCGGTGCGAGTGGATCGGTCACGGACATCAACGCTAGCCGACCGCTGAACCAGCGCTCGCCGACCGTTGGGCGCATGAGGACCGCCGCCCGGCAACCGTCTTGTGACGTCCCAACGCCTGTGCAACGTTTGGTGACTAGGCTCACATGCATGTCTAACCCGTCAGCGACCTCTACCGAAGTCCCGTCAGCCTATCCGCCGCCTGCTGAATTCGCGGCCAATGCCAACGCGACGGGCGAGTTGTACGCCGAGGCCGAGAAGGACCGGCTGGCGTTCTGGGCCGCTCAGGCCAACCGGCTGAGCTGGCAGACCCCGTTCACCGAGGTGCTGGACTGGTCGGAGGCGCCGTTCGCGAAGTGGTTCGTGGGCGGCAAACTCAACGTGGCCTACAACTGCGTCGACCGCCACGTCGAAGCAGGTAACGGCGACCGCGTCGCGATCCACTGGGAAGGTGAGCCCGTCGGCGACGCGCGCGACATCACCTACGCCCAACTCAAGGATGAGGTCTCCCGGGCTGCCAATGCCCTGACCGAGCTCGGCCTGACCGCCGGCGACCGGGTGGCCATCTACATGCCGATGGTGCCCGAGGCGATCGTGGCGATGTTGGCCTGCGCCCGCTTGGGTGCCATGCACAGTGTGGTGTTCGCCGGCTTCTCCGCCAGCGCACTGCGGGCCCGCGTCGAGGACGCCCAAGCCAAACTCGTCATCACCACCGACGGCCAGTACCGCCGCGGGCAGGCCGCCTCACTCAAGGCGGCCGTCGACGAAGCGGTCTTGGATCAGCCGTCGGTCGAGCATGTGTTGGTGGTGCGTCGCACCGGGATCGATGTCGACTGGACCGACGGTCGCGATCTGTGTTGGCACGAGACCGTCGAGAAGGCCTCCACCGAGCACACCCCGGAAGCGTTCGACGCCGAGCAGCCACTGTTCCTGCTCTACACCTCGGGCACCACCGGCAAGCCCAAGGGCATCGTGCACACCTCGGGCGGCTACCTCACCCAGTCGGCGTACACGCATTTCAACGTGTTCGACCTCAAACCCGAGAGCGACGTGTACTGGTGCACCGCCGACATCGGCTGGGTCACCGGGCACACCTACATCGTCTACGGCCCGCTGGCCAATGGCGCCACCCAGGTGGTCTACGAGGGCACCCCGACGTCACCGACCGAGCACCGCCACTTCGAGATCATCGAAAAGTACGGTGTCACAATCTATTACACCGCGCCCACGCTGATCCGCACGTTCATGAAGCTGGGCCGCCAGATCCCCGCCGCACATAACCTGTCCAGTCTGCGGCTGCTGGGTTCGGTGGGCGAACCGATCAACCCCGAGGCCTGGCGCTGGTACCGGGAAGTCATCGGCGCCAACAAGACTCCCGTCGTCGACACCTGGTGGCAGACCGAGACCGGGGCCATCATGATCTCCCCGCTGCCCGGTGTCACCGCGGCCAAGCCCGGTTCGGCGATGACGCCGCTGCCCGGTATCTCGGCCAAGATCGTCGACGACGACGGCAACGAACTGGTGCCCGGCGCCGACGAAGCCGAGCACGTCACCGGTTACCTGGTGCTGGATCAGCCGTGGCCGGCGATGCTGCGCGGTATCTGGGGTGACCCTCAGCGGTTCAAGGACACCTACTGGTCGCGCTTCGCCGAGCAGGGCTGGTACTTCGCCGGTGACGGCGCCCGCTACGACTCGGACGGCAACATCTGGGTGCTGGGTCGCATCGACGACGTCATGAACGTGTCCGGTCACCGAATCTCGACCGCCGAGGTGGAATCGGCCCTGGTCGGGCATTCCGGGGTGGCCGAGGCCGCCGTCGTCGGCGCATCCGATGACACCACCGGACAGGCGATCTGCGCATTCGTCATCCTCAAGGCCTCCGCGCACGGCGGGGCCGCGGACATGATCGACGAGCTGCGCGCCCAGGTGGCCACCGAAATTTCGCCGATCGCCAAACCGCGCGAGATCCACGTGGTGCCCGAGCTGCCCAAGACCCGCAGCGGCAAGATCATGCGCCGGTTGCTGCGCGATGTGGCCGAGGGCCGCGAGCTCGGTGACACCTCGACCCTGGTCGACCCCAGCGTGTTCGAGGCCATCCGCGCCAGCAAGTAACTCCGCCGAACAGACGCAAACCCGTACCTTTTCGCGTGAATCGGTACGGGTTTGCGTCTGTTCGCGCTAAGAAACGGGCACGAAACCCGTTCCCGGCCGGTTCTTGGCAGTGATGTCGGCCAGCTGGGTGTTGAACGACATCGTCACCGCGGGCGTGTGCAGCGGCACGAATTTCACCACGCAGGTGGGCAATTCCTCGGTGTAGGCGCCGTGGATCATGCCGACGAGCCGGTTGTTGACCGTCACCGGCGCGCCGGAATCGCCGGGCTGGCCGCACACCTGGTTGACGATGGTGCCGGGATCCTGACCCGGGCCCCACGTCACACCACACGAATAGCCCGTGGTGCGGCCGAGCTTGCAGGCAATCTCGCCGAACACCGGATCCGGCCCGAGACCGTCGATCTGGAAGCCGTTGACGTTGTTGGTCGGGGTGACCTTGGCGGGATCGAACTGGATCACCGCGTAATCGAGCAGATCGTTACCGGCGACCATCGTGCCGAGCACCCCGGCGCCGTCGGCACCTTCGGCCGACACCGTGGCACCCGGCCCACCGCAGTGCGCCGAGGTGAAACCGATGAGCCGACCCGCGTTGTCGTGCCCGATCGTGGTGAGCGTGCAGAACGACTCTCCGTTGACCACGATGCCCGAACCGCCGCCGAGCACCACCGGTGCATCGGCATGCGCTTGACCGGGGGGAAGGACCGACGTGAGGATCGCAGCCAGGGCGATGATCGATGCACCGATGAGCAACTGCCTGCGGTGTCCGCTCGTCAAGTGTCCTCCAATCGACGCGCCCGACCCGCGCAACTCAAGAATGGACCCAGTCTACTAACTCCGGGAGGTCAGCCGGGATCGTTAACGGGTTCGCCGCATGGCAACATGAACGCCATGAGCACAGGCGACCGCAGGGACGGCGTTCCGACGACGGTGACCTCGATTCCGCTCGTCGATCCGCACGCCCCCAAGCCGGACCCTTCGATCGGCGATCTCGTCAAGGACGCCACCGCGCAGGTCTCCACGCTGGTGCGCGCGGAGGTGGAGCTGGCCAAGGCCGAGATCACCCGCGACGTGAAGAAGGGCCTCACCGGCAGCGTGTTCTTCATCGCCGCGCTGGTGGTGTTGTTCTACTCGACCTTCTTTTTCTTCTTCTTCCTGGCCGAGCTGCTCGACACATGGCTGTGGCGCTGGGTGGCCTTCCTGATCGTGTTCGGCATCATGGTGGTGGTCACCGGGGCGATGGCCCTGTTCGGCTTCCTGAAGGTGCGACGGATCCGGGGTCCGCGACAGACCATCGAATCGGTCAAGGAGACGCGCGAGGCCCTGACTCCCGGGCACGACAAGAACGTCACGACGGCCGTTGCCATCAAGCCGGCCGCCGACCCGTCAGGCTGGTAATGCCTCCGCCCGACCCGTCGATCGTCCGGATCGAGGGGCCATGGCGGCATCTGCAGGTGCATGCCAATGGGATTCGGTTTCATCTGGTCGAGGGTGAAAACGAGGGTGAGCCTGCCGCTCCCGACCGCCCGCTGGTCATCTTGCTCCACGGATTCGGCTCGTTCTGGTGGTCGTGGCGTCATCAACTCACCGCCCTGACCGGCGCCCGGGTGGTCGCGGTCGACCTGCGTGGCTACGGCGACAGTGACAAGCCACCGCGCGGATACGACGGCTGGACGTTGGCCGGGGACACCGCGGGGCTGGTGCGGGCGCTCGGACACAAGACCGCGACGTTGGTCGGACATGCCGACGGCGGCCTGGTGTGTTGGGCGACGGCCGTGCTGCATCCGCGGGTGGTCAATGCGATCGCTTTGGTGAGTTCACCGCATCCGGTGGCGCTGCGAACCTCCACCCTGAGCCGCCGGGATCAGGGCCGCGCGTTGTTGCCGTCGATGCTGCGCTACCAGCTGCCGACGTGGCCGGAGCACACCCTGACCCGACACGACGGTGCGGCGCTGGAGCAGCTGGTCCGTAGCCGCGCCGGAGCCACATGGCAGACCACCACGGACTTCGCCGACACCATGGGTCACCTGCGTCAGGCCATCCAGATCCCGGGTGCCGCGCACTGCGCCCTGGAATACCAGCGGTGGGCGGTGCGCAGTCAGCTGCGTGGTGAGGGCCGGCGATTCATGCGGTCGATGAAGCGCCCGGTCGGTGTGCCGGTGTTGCACATGCGCGGCGACACCGACCCCTATGTCCTGCCCGACCCGGTGCATCGCACCCAGCACTACGCCCCGCACGGCCGATACGTATCGATCTCGGATGCCGGACATTTCGGCCATGAAGAGCAACCGGAGGCGGTCAACCGGCAGCTGAACCGGTTCCTGGCGGCGCTGCGGACCGGTTGATCAGGAGTTGATGCAGGTCCCGGTGTGCACCCGTTCGGTGTTGCCGATCTTGGCCAGCTGACGCTCGACCTCCTTGGCGGTCAGCACGAATCCGGTGTCGACGTCGTCGACGGCCGCGCCGAACACCACGCCGAGCACCTTGCCCGACCGGTTGATCATCGGGCCGCCCGAATTGCCTTGCCGCACCGTGCCCCTGACCGTGTACACCTCGCGGGTGACCGTGGTGGTCCGGTAGATATCGGGACCGTTGAGCTCGATGATCTCGCGGACGCGGGCCGGGGTCGCCAGGAAATCACCGCCACCGGGATAGCCCATCACCACGGCGTCGGTGCCTTTCGGGGCGGGCTGGTCGGCGAACTGCAGGGGTTGGATCGGCAGGTTGGGCACGTCCAGGATGGAAATGTCGGCGTTGGGGTCGTAGGACACGACGCCGGCGTCGTAGGTCTTGCCGTCGGCCTCGATCGTCACGCTGTCGGCACCGGCCACCACGTGGGCGTTGGACATCACCCGGTTGGGTGCGACGACGAATCCGCTGCCCTCCAACACCTTCTGGCAACTCGGCGCGACGCCGCGGATCTTGACCACGCTGGGCTGGGTCGTCGTCACCACCGGATCGGTGGCCAGCGCCGCGTCAGGAGCATCGACGTTGACGATGGGGGTACGCCCGAACGGTTCGAGCACATCGGGCAGACCGGAGGTGTCCAGCAGCGCCGACAACCGGTTGGGCACCGAGCGCAGCCAGTCCGGCGCCACCTTGTCAACCTCGGTCAGTACCCGCGAGTTCTTCACTGCCCCAGCCAGATTCGGCTGGTCCGACGAGGTCAGCAGGCTGCCCAGCAGCCAGGAGGCGACCAGGACCGCGACGAGCATCAGGCTCACCCCGACCACCGAGTCGAACGCGCGGAACAACCGGTTGCGGATCGTGCCGCGCACCGCCCGCCCCAGCACCACGCCGGCGATCTCCCCGATCACCACCAGCGCCAGGATCAAAAACAGCGTGGCGAACAGCTTGGTGCGGTCACCGCTGACGTGCGGGATGACGTGCGGGGCCAGCAGCACGCCTGCCACCGCACCGAGCACCACGCCGATGAAAGACAGCAGGGAGCCGAGCGCGCCCGAGCGCCAGCCGGAGATGGCGGCGACGAACCCGATGCCGAGGATGGCGAAATCGAGCCAGACCGAAGGTGTCATCTATATCCACTTCAACTTTGGGCTTCACCGTAACCGTTGTCATGCCCGACGAGGGCCATTGCCTCGTCGAGTCCGCGGACGTCCTCGGTGTTCCACGGCTTGGCCCAGCCTGCGACATCGAGGATCGCCGAGATGACCTGGCCGGTGAAACCCCACACCAGCATCTCGTTGAGGAGGAACGCGGGCCCGGCGAACCGGCTCGTGTTGGACTCCCGGTACACCATGAGCCGGTTTTCCGGATTGGTGAAGGCCCGCACCGGAACCCGCGCCACGACGGCCGTCTCGGATTCGTTCACCACGGCCACCGGCCCGGGATCTGGAGAATAGGCCAGCACCGGAACCACGTGGAATCCCGATGGCGGGATGAACATCTTCTCCAGGGTGGCCAGCGGGTAGAGCCGGCTGGTGTCGATGCCCGTCTCCTCGGTGGCCTCCCGGAAGGCGGTACCGATCGGGCCTTCGTCGCCGGGATCGGCGGCGCCGCCCGGGAATGCGGCCTGGCCGGCATGGTGACGCAACGTCGCGGCGCGGACAGTCACGAGCAGATCGGCGTCGTCGGGGAGAGTCGGGGGCGCGCCCTCGGGCGGGCCGGAGAACAGCACGAGCACCGCGGCATCGCGTCGGGCACCCGCCTGGGCTGCCTGGTTGTTGGCTTCGACGATGGAGGCCAGCACCTCTGGCGGCACCCGCCTGCGGTAGGCGTCGGGCACCCGGTCGAGGTTGTCCACGAGCGGTTTGAGCCAGGCCGGAGCGACATCCGGGAACAGCCCGTCGCGCGTCGATCTCACCGGCGGGTGCTCCTATCGGCTAGAGCGGATCAACTCATCGACCGCCGCCGCGATCTCGTCGGCGCTGACGAAGGAGCGGGGTAGGGTCCCGGCCACGCTACCGTCCGCACGCAAAACCACCGTCGCAGGCATGACGTTGGGTACCTTCAGTGCGGCCGCGACCAGGCGGCGGCCGTCCTGCAGCGTCGGCAGGTGCACCCCGAGTTCGGCCAACCGGATCAACGCCGCCGTCTCGTTCTCGTCCTGGTGCACGGTCACGACGAGGACGTCGTCGCCGACGCGGCGCTGATATTCGGCCATCGCAGGCAGTTCGTCGGCGCAGGGCCCGCACCAGTACGCCCACAGATTGAGCACCACCGTGCGCCCGGCCAGTGCCGCCGCCACGTCGACGGGTACGCCGTCACCTGCGCAGTCGAGGGTGATGCCGCGCAGCGCCTGCGGCCCGTCCCCCTCCCCTGGCCCGGGGCACGGCCGCAGGTCGGCGCGGGCCCGGGGACCGGCCAGCGCCTCGGGAGTATCGGCGTCGCGGTGGTCGCGGGCGGTGGACTGTCCCGCCCCGACCTGCGGCGCCGGCTCGTCACGCAGCTCCATCCAGAACGCGGTGCCGAGTGCCACCAGGACCACCAGAACCGCCACGGTCCATCTGGCCGATCTGCTCATCGGGCCGTCACAACCCGGCCAGCGCCAGCAGGTGCTCGGTCTCGGGACCTTTGACCAGCGCTGCCGCGGTTTCCGGGTCGGTGGGCCCGAGACCGAACGACGGGCAGTCCTTGGCCAGCACGCACACCCCGCAGGCGGGTTTGCGGGCATGGCAGACCCGACGGCCGTGGAAGATTACCCGGTGGCTGAGCAGGGTCCATTCTTTGCGCTCGATGAGCTCGCCGATCGCAAATTCGACCTTGACCGGGTCTTCCTCTGTGGTCCAGCGCCAGCGGCGGACCAGACGGCCGAAGTGCGTGTCGACGGTGATGCCGGGGATGTCGAAGGCATTGCCGAGGATGACGTTGGCGGTCTTGCGGCCCACCCCGGGCAGGGTCACCAGATCGTCGAGGTTGTCGGGCACCTGCCCGTCGAACCGTTCCACCAACTCCTGCCCCAGCCGGATCAGCGAGGTGGTCTTGTTGCGGTAGAAGCCCGTCGGCCGGATCAGCTCTTCCATTTCGGCGCGGTCGGCCTGGGCGTAGTCCAGCGCGGTGCGGTACTTCTTGAACAGGGCCGGAGTGGTCAGGTTGACCCGTTTGTCGGTGCTCTGCGCGCTCAGGATAGTCGCCACCGCGAGCTCCAGCGGATTGGTGAAATCCAGCTCGCAGTAGACATGCGGAAAGGCCCGGGCCAGTTCCCGATTCATCCGTCGGGCCCGACGGACCAGGCCCAGGTGCGTCTCGGTGTCCCACTTCCTGGACCGGCGCGTTTTCCCGGATGGGGCGGCAGCCGCAGTCACGCCAGCAAGCGTACTGACCACCTCGGACATTCCGTGCCGCGGACCGGTGACAATTCGTGACCCCGCTGAGACCTGCGGCGTGTTAACTACTGCCTTGTGTCGTGGTTGCTGGTGGCGCTCATCCCGGGCTTGCTCATGCTGGCGGCGTTCGGGCTCGACCGACTCGAATCAGGATTGGCGCGCGAACCATCGCCCGAGATCGCCGTGGCTCGCCCCAAACCGCTGACCTTCGGGCTCGAGAGTGAAGGTTTGCCGACGCGGTACTACGAGCCGGAGATCATCAATACCGGGTTTCCGGCGTCCCGACCTGTCAATCGTGTGTAGCGTGGGCTAGTCGCGAAACCGCGTACCTCTACACTGAGCAGGCAGTATCAGTAAGAGGACAACACACCCAATAGCTTAAGGGGCAACGTGGACGAGATCCTGGCGAGGGCCGGAATCTTCCAGGGAGTCGAACCGACCGCCGTTTCGGCGCTGACGAAGCAGTTGCAGCCCGTCGACTTCCCACGCGGGCATACGGTCTTCGCCGAAGGCGAGCCCGGCGACCGGCTGTACATCATCATCTCCGGCAAGGTGAAGATCGGCCGCCGTTCACCGGACGGCCGGGAAAACCTGCTGACCATCATGGGTCCGTCGGACATGTTCGGCGAGCTGTCGATCTTCGACCCGGGGCCCCGTACCTCGAGCGCGACCACCATCACCGAGGTGCGCGCGGTGTCGATGGACCGTGACGCGCTGCGCGCATGGATCGCCGACCGGCCCGAGATCGCCGAGCAGCTGCTGCGGGTGTTGGCCCGTCGCCTGCGTCGCACCAACAACAACCTGGCCGACCTGATCTTCACCGACGTTCCCGGCCGGGTGGCCAAGCAGCTGCTGCAGCTGGCCCAGCGGTTCGGCACCCAGGAGGGCGGGGCGCTGCGCGTGACCCACGACCTCACCCAGGAAGAGATCGCCCAGCTCGTCGGCGCGTCCCGCGAGACGGTCAACAAGGCCCTGGCCGATTTCGCCCACCGCGGCTGGATCCGACTCGAGGGCAAGAGCGTCCTGATCTCCGACAGCGAGCGTCTGGCACGCCGCGCCCGCTAAGCGCGCAGGTAGTCCAGTTGGGCTTGCACGCTCTTCTCGGCGGCGTCCCAGAGTTTCTGGTCGACGTCGGTGTAGACGTGCTCGACGACCTCACGGGCCGACGCCTCTTCACCGAGTTCCCTTAGTGCCGCACGTATCTGGTCCAATCGCTCCTCGCGATGGGCCAGGTACATCGTGGCCACCTCGTGCAGGTTCGGCAGATCGGGGCCGTGCCCGGGCAGCACCGGACGGGGACCCAGCCCCTGGAGCCGGTGCAGGGATTCCAGATAGTCACGCAAGCTGCCGTCTTCGGTGTCGATGACGGTGGTGCCACGGCCCAGCACGGTGTCCGCCGTCAGGACCGCGCCTTGCCCGCTGTCGTCGTCGAGCACGAAGGACAATGAGTCGACGGTGTGGCCAGGTGTGGCCATCACCTTGATGCGCAGGCCGGCCGCGTCGATCACCTCGCCGTCGGTCAACGGCCCGCCCATTCCGCGCAGGAAGCCGCTGCCCACGGAGCGCACGGTGGCGCCGGTGAGGTCGACGAGCTTGTCGATGCCGCCGGTGTGGTCCTCGTGCTTGTGACTGATCAGCACCAACGCGACGGTGCCCAACTCGGCGATGCGCGCGATGTGCGCCTCATCGTCGGGACCGGGGTCGACGATGACGATCTCGTCGCTGCCGTGGCCGCGCAACACCCAGGTGTTGGTGCCCTCCAGCGTCATCAGGCCGGGGTTGTCGCACAACAGTACGGAGGCCGACATCTTGTCTGTCTCGACGACCGGCCTCACCTGCCCGTAGGCAGGGTGCTGGAGATGCGACGCCGCTGTCACGCTGTTTCGACGATGATCTCGACCTCGACCGGCGCGTTGCGCGGCAACTCCGACACGCCCACGGCGGAACGGGCGTGGGCGCCCGCCTCGCCGAAGATCTCCCCGAAGAGCTCGGAGGCTCCGTTGACCACACCGGGCTGACCGTGGAAGCCGGCGGCCGAGGCGACGAAACCGACCACCTTGACGACCTTGACGACGGAGTCGATGCCGACGAGCGCGTGCACCGCGGCCAGGGCGTTGAGCCCGCAGACCCGGGCCAGCTCCTTGGCGTGCTCGGGGCTGACCTCGTCGCCGACCTTGCCGGTCGCCAAGAGCTCACCCGCCTGGATCGGCAGTTGACCGGCGGTGTAGACGAGATTGCCGGTGCGCACCGCGGGCACGTAGGCGGCCAGCGGGGCGACGACCTCGGGCAGTTCGATGCCGAGTTCGGCCAACCGCTGCGAGTTGGTCACTTCGGCCGCTTGAGGTAGGCGACGTGCTGCTCGCCCGTCGGGCCGGGAAGCACGGAGACCAGCTCCCAGCCGTCCTGCCCCCACTGGTCGAGAATCTGTTTGGTGGCGTGGGTCAACAACGGCACCGTGGCGTATTCCCACCGGGTTGGTTCGCTCATGCGGCTGAGCTTATCGGTCGGACAGCCGGGCTTGGTTAGCATGCAGTGGTGGCAACCACTGAGAGCGGCGCCAAACACGTCGGCTGGCCGTCGCGGCTGACCAAGGCCCGACTGCACTTCGTTTCCGGCAAGGGCGGCACCGGCAAGTCCACGGTGGCTGCGGCGTTGGCCCTGGCGCTGGCCGCCGGCGGCCGCAAGGTGCTTCTGGTCGAGGTCGAGGAACGGCAAGGCATCGCGCAGTTGTTCGACGTGCCGCCGCTGCCGTACGAGGAAGTCAAGGTCGCCACCGCCGACGGCGGCGGACAGGTCAACGCCCTCGCCATCGACATCGAGGCGGCGTTCCTGGAATACCTCGACATGTTCTACAACCTCGGGCTGGCCGGCCGTGCGATGCGCCGGATCGGCGCCATCGAATTCGCCACCACCATCGCGCCGGGCCTGCGGGACGTGTTGCTCACCGGCAAGATCAAAGAGATCGTGGTACGCACCCAGAACGACGCCAAGGCCAAGCGCGGCGTGTACGACGCAATCGTGGTGGATTCTCCTCCCACCGGCCGCATCCCGCGGTTCCTGGATGTCACCAAGGCGGTCTCGGACCTGGCCAAGGGCGGCCCCGTGCACTCGCAGGCCGAGGGCGTGGTCAAGATCCTGCATTCCGAGCAGACCGCCATCCATCTGGTCACCTTGCTGGAGGCATTACCGGTCCAGGAAACCCTGGAGGCGATCGAGGAACTCACCCAATTGGGTCTGCCGATCGGCAGCGTCATCGTCAACCGCAACATCCCCGCGCACCTTCCGGCCGAGGCGCTGGCCAAGGCCGCCGAGGGCGACATCGATGCCGACACGGTTCGCGCCGGATTGGACAAAGCCGGAATCACGTTGTCCGACAACGACTTTGCCGGCCTGCTGACGGAGTCCATCCAGCACGCGACCAGGATCGCCGCGCGCGCCGAGAGCGCCGAACTGCTCGACGCCATCGACATTCCCCGTCTCGAACTGCCCGCACTGGCCGACGGCGTCGACCTCGGCAGCCTCTACGAGCTCGCCGAAGCACTGGAACAGCAGGGGGTCCGATAACCATGAGTGCCCACCCACCGGCATTGGACATGCACACGATCCTGTCCGACACCGCCAACCGCGTCGTAGTCTGTTGCGGCGCAGGCGGAGTCGGCAAAACCACGACAGCCGCCGCGATGGCGCTGCGGGCCGCCGAATACGGGCGCACCGTCGTGGTGCTCACGATCGACCCGGCCCGTCGGCTGGCCCAGGCGTTGGGCATCAAGGATCTCGGCAACACCCCGCAGCGCGTCCCGCTGGCTCCGGAGGTCACCGGGGAACTGCACGCGATGATGCTCGACATGCGCCGCACGTTCGACGAGATGGTGGTGCAGTATTCGGATCCCGGCCGGGCCGACGCCATTCTGGAAAACCAGTTCTACCAAACCGTGGCGACCTCGCTGGCCGGCACGCAGGAGTACATGGCGATGGAGAAGCTCGGTCAGCTGCTGGCCGAGGACAAGTGGGATCTCGTGGTCGTGGACACCCCGCCGTCGCGCAACGCCCTGGACTTCCTCGATGCACCAAAACGGTTGGGCAGCTTCATGGACAGCCGGTTGTGGCGGCTGCTGCTGGCCCCGGGGCGTGGCATCGGCAAGCTCGTCACCGGCGCCGTCGGGCTGGCCATGAAAGCGTTGTCCACCGTGCTGGGGTCGCAGATGCTTTCCGACGCAGCAGGTTTCGTGCAAGCACTGGACGCCACGTTCGACGGTTTCCGGCAGAAGGCCGACAAGACCTACGAACTGCTCAAGCGTCGCGGCACCCAGTTCGTGGTGGTGTCGGCGGCCGAACCCGATGCGTTGCGTGAGGCCTCGTTCTTCGTCGACCGGCTGTCGAGCGAGCAGATGCCACTGGCCGGGCTGATCCTCAACCGCACTCATCCCACGCTGTGCGATCTGCACGCGGACAAGGCCGAGGAGGCTGCCGACGTGCTGGCGGCCGACGACCCGGAATCGCTGACGGCCGCAGTGCTACGCATTCACGCCGACCGGGCCCACACCGCCAAGCGCGAGGTCCGGCTGCTGTCGCGGTTCACCGGCGCCAACCCGCACGTGGCGATCGTCGGGGTTCCGTCACTGCCGTTCGATGTGTCCGACCTGGATGCGCTGCGGGCGATCGCCGACCAGATCACCGGGGTCGGCGCGTCCGCCTAGCGGGCTACACCGCGCTGCGGTGTTTGCGTTGGGCGGCGAAGAACTCGGCCCAGGAGTTGACCTCGGGATGCTGCTTGAGCAGGGCACGACGCTGACGTTCGGTCATCCCACCCCAGACCCCGAACTCGACGCGGTTGTCGAGCGCGTCGGCCCCGCATTCGAGGATCACGGGGCAGTGCCGGCAGATCACCGCGGCCTTGCGTTGGGCAGCACCACGGACGAACAACTCGTCCGGATCGGCCTGGCGGCATCGGGCCTGCGATACCCAGGCGATCCGGGCTTCACCCTCGCCGCGGTGGACCAGGTTGGCAGCGGGAGCGGAAGCGTTCATCTTGTCTGCGACAGTTCGTGTACCTGACACCAGCGATCCCTTCGTTCCAGCCATCTCCCCAGATGGCGGGCGTTGAACCTTCCGGTGTAGAACGCCCTTGCGATCTACGCCACACTGCGCCAGCGGGTGTTACCTGGATCGCACTGTGTGTCCAAGCTAGGTGGTCAGGCGGTATTTGTGCAACAGTTTGTGGCCGTCTTTTTTGGGACGGCCGTGCCGTCTAACCCGGCTCCTGGCGCGTCGGACCGTTTCCGCAGGCGAGCGGGATATGCCCGCGCCCCCGCTCGCGCACGGTGGCGGCGAGCAAGCTAGTTACTCTGTACGCATGCCGGAGCCGCCGACACGACCGCCCGCGCAACCACCTCAAGCGGTCACCGTCATCAAACTCGCCTGGTGCTGCTTGTTGGCCAGCGTGCTGGTGGCTGCGTTCATGTTCCCGGTGGTGGGCGGAATCGGCCTGATGTCCAACCGGGCTTCCGACGTGGTGGCCAACGGTTCGGCCGCGCTCGTCGAGGGTGAGGTTCCGCAGGTCTCGACGATGGTCGACGCCAAGGGCAACACCATCGCCTGGCTGTATTCCCAGCGCCGCTTCGAGGTGCCCAGCGATCAGATCGCCAACACCATGAAGCTGGCCCTGGTCTCGATCGAGGACAAACGGTTCGCCGAGCACAACGGGGTGGACTGGCAGGGCACGCTGACCGGGCTCACCGGTTATATGCGCGGCGATCTCGACACCCGTGGCGGTTCGACGATCGAGCAGCAGTACGTGAAGAACTATCAGTTGTTGGTGATCGCCCAGACCGACGCCGAGCGGCGCGCGGCAATCGAGACCACCCCGGCACGCAAGCTGCGGGAGATCCGGATGGCGCTCACCCTGGACAAGACCTTCACCAAACCCGAGATCCTGACCCGCTATCTCAACCTCGTCTCGTTCGGTAACGGCGCGTTCGGCATCCAGGACGCCGCGCAGACGTATTTCGGGATCAACGCCTCCGAGCTGAACTGGCAGCAGGCCGCCCTGCTGGCCGGCATGGTGCAGTCCACCAGCGCGTTGAATCCCTACACCAACCCCGACGGTGCCCTGGCCCGTCGGAACCTGGTGTTGGACACCATGATCGAGAACATTCCGCAGGAGGCCGAGGCGCTGCGGGCGGCCAAGCAGCAGCCACTGGGCGTCCTGCCGCAGCCCAACGAACTGCCCCGGGGCTGCATCGCCGCCGGTGACCGCGCCTTCTTCTGCGACTACGCGCTGGAGTACCTCGCCCGCGCCGGCCTGTCCAAAGAGCAGGTGGCCAAGGGCGGTTACCTGATCAAGACCACGCTCGACCCGGACGTGCAGGGGTCGGTGAAGTCGGCGATCGACAGCATCGCCCGTCCCGACATTCCCGGTATCGCCAGCGTGATGAGCGTGATCAAGCCGGGCAAGGAATCCCATCCGGTGCTGGCGATGGCGAGCAACCGCACCTACGGCCTGAACACCGACGCCGGCGAGACGATGCAGCCGCAGCCGTTCTCGCTCGTCGGCGACGGCGCCGGCTCGATCTTCAAGATCTTCACCACGGCCGCGGCCATGGACATGGGGATGGGCATCAACACCCAACTGCCCGTGCCCGGTTTCTTCCAGGCCAAAGGGCTGGGCAGCAGCGACACCCCGGGATGCCCGAAGGAAACCTGGTGCGTGAAGAACGCCGGCGGCTACCGCGGCTCGATGAGCGTCACCGACGCCCTGGCCACCTCGCCGAACACCGCGTTCGCCAAGTTGATCTCGCAGATCGGCGTGCAACGAACGGTGGACATGGCAGTCAAGCTGGGGCTGCGGTCCTACGCGCTGCCCGGCACCGCCCGCGACTACGACCCGGACAGCAACGAGAGCCTGGCCGACTTCGTCAAACGCCAGAACATCGGCTCGTTCACCCTGGGCCCGATCGAGGTCAACGCGCTCGAGCTGTCCAACGTGGCGGCCACCCTGGCCTCCGGCGGGACCTGGTGCCCGCCCAACCCCATCGCCCAGGTGTTGGACCGGCACGGTAACGAGGTGTCGGTGACCACCGAGACCTGTGATCAGGCGGTTCCCGAGGGTCTGGCCAACACCCTGGCCAACGCGATGAGCAAGGACGATCAGGCCGGCGGTACCGCGTCCGGATCGGCCGGTTCGGTGGGCTGGGATCTGCCGATGTCGGGCAAGACCGGCACCACCGAGGCGCACCGCTCGTCGGGCTTCCTCGGCTTCACCAACCAATACGCGGCGGCCAACTACATCTACGACGACTCCACCTCGCCCGGTGAACTGTGCTCGTTCCCGCTGCGTCAGTGCGGCAACGGTGACCTCTACGGCGGTAACGAGCCGGCCCGCACCTGGTTCACCGCGATGAAACCGATCGCCAACAGCTTCGGGCCGGTGGCGTTGCCTCCGACCGATCCGCGGTACGTCGACGGCGGCCCCGGTTCCGTGGTGCCGACCGTGATCGGGTTGGACGAGACCGCCGCCCGCCAGCGGCTCAAGGAGTCCGGTTTCCAGGTGGCCGACGGTGCCGCCTCGGTCAACAGCAGTTCGCGCTACGGCACCGTGGTCGGCACATCGCCCAGCGGACAGACGATTCCGGGCTCGATCATCACCATCCAGATCAGCAACGGCATTCCGCCGGCCCCGCCTCCACCGCCGATCGCGTTCCCGATGCCCGGCGGTCCGCCGCCGGAGATCGGCCAGACCGTGGTCGAGATCCCGGGGTTGCCCCCGATCACCGTGCCGGTGTTGGGACCGCCACCACCCCCGTGACACCCGGTTCGCAGTAGGCTGGCGACATGTCAGTAAAGAAGGCAGCTGCCGTCACCGCGGGTTCGCTGGTCGCCGGGATCGGCTACGCATCCCTCATCGAGCGCAATGCGTTTGTGCTGCGGGAAGCGACGATGCCGGTGCTGGCTCCGGGCTCCTCACCCCTGCGGGTGCTGCACCTGTCCGATCTGCACATGCGTCCCAATCAGCGACGCAAGCAGGCCTGGCTGCGCGATCTGGCTCGGCTCGAGCCCGATCTGGTAGTCAACACGGGTGACAATCTGGCGCACCCGAAGGCCGTGCCCGCCGTCGTGCAGTCGCTGAGCGAACTGATGTCGGTCCCGGGCCTGTTCGTGTTCGGCAGCAACGACTACTTCGCCCCGCGGCTGAAGAACCCGCTGAACTACATCACCAACCCGCAGCACCGGACACACGGTGAACCGCTGCCGTGGCAGGACCTGCGCGCGGCGTTCACCGAACGTGGCTGGCTGGACATGACCCACGTGCGGCGCGATGTCGAAGTCGCGGGGCTGCACATCTCGGTGGCCGGCGTCGACGATCCGCATCTCAAGCGCGACCGCTACGACACCATCGCCGGGCGGGCCAACGGCGCGGCGAACCTGACGCTGGGGCTCACCCACTCCCCCGAGCCTCGGGTGCTCGACCGTTTCGCCGAGGACGGCTACCAGCTGGTGCTGGCCGGCCACACCCACGGCGGGCAGCTGTGCCTGCCGTTCTACGGGGCGATCGTGACCAACTGCGAGCTGGACCGCTCGCGCGCCAAGGGCGCCTCGAAGTGGGGCTCGCACATGCAGCTGCACGTGTCGGCGGGCATCGGCACGTCGCCGTTTGCGCCGGTGCGGTTCTGCTGCCGGCCGGAGGCGACCCTGCTGACGCTCATCGCGGCGCCCACCGGTGGCGGTCACGTCGGGACCAGGGCGGGCCAGTCCTCGCCGACCGTTTCCGCGCGCTGACCCAGATGGCGTCCAGCGCCTCCCACACCCGGCCGCGCCACTGGGTGGACAACGCGGTGCGGCTCATCGAAGCCGACGCAAAACGCAGCGCCGACACCCACCTGTTGCGGTACCCGCTGCCCACGGCGTGGGCCGGCGACTCCGACGTCGCGCTCTATCTGAAAGACGAGTCCACCCACATCACCGGCAGCCTCAAGCACCGGCTGGCCCGCTCGCTGTTCCTCTACGGGCTGTGCAACGGGTGGATCGGCGAGAACACCACGATCATCGAGGCGTCCTCGGGGTCGACGGCGGTGTCCGAGGCCTATTTCGCGGCGCTGCTGGGGCTGCCGTTCATCGCGGTGGTGCCGGCCTCGACCAGCGGCTCGAAGATCGCCTTGATCGAAGCCCAAGGCGGCCGTTGCCATTTCGTCGCCGAATCCTCGCAGGTGTATGCCGAGGCGCAGCGGTTGGCCGAGGAGACCGGCGGGCACTATCTGGACCAGTTCACCAACGCCGAGCGGGCCACCGACTGGCGCGGCAACAACAACATCGCCGAGTCGATCTACGAGCAGATGCGGCTGGAACCGTACCCAGTGCCGGAGTGGATCGTGGTGGGGGCGGGTACCGGTGGCACCAGCGCGACGATCGGCCGCTACATCCGCTACCGCAGGCATGCCACCCAGTTGTGTGTCGTCGACCCCGAGAACTCGGCGTTCTTCCCCGGCTACGCGCAAGGCCGCGACGACGTCGTCACCGGCGCGTCGTCACGCATCGAAGGCATCGGCCGCCCGCGCGTGGAGCCGTCGTTCCTGCCCGGTGTGGTCGACCGGATGATCGCGGTGCCCGACTGCGGGTCTGTCGCGGCCGCGCATCACGCCAGCCGGGTCTTGGGCCGCCGGGTGGGGCCGTCGACGGGCACCAACCTGTGGGGCGCCTTCGGGCTGCTGGCAGAGATGATCGCGAACGGGCGCAGCGGGTCGGTAGTGACCCTGCTGGCCGACAGCGGCGACCGCTACTCGGACACCTACTTCGACGCAGACTGGCTCAGCGCCCAGGGGCTGGAATTGTCGGAGTCCACGGCGGTGCTCTCGGAGTTCGAGCGTTCCGGCAGCTGGTCGTGATCGGCCGTCAGGAACAGCCACAACGCTGCCAGGGCGAAAAAGCCCAGATAGACGGCGGCACCTAAAACGGTCATGACTTGATCAACGTCATGTGTGCCCCGGTTGCTTCCCGGGCGTGCGTTGACCCTCTGCGCCGTTTTCCACCCCAGGGTCGCGATCGGTCGGCTCCAACAACCCCCAGGTCGAGAACGGCGAAGCTTGTGGCTGCGTGCGTTGACCCTCTGCGCCGTTTTCCACACCAGGGTCGCGGTCGGTCGACTCCAACAACCCCCAGGTCGAAAACGGCGAACCCCCGGGTGGTGTGACGAAGACGTAGCCGTTTGGCTTTGGCGGTGCCCGGTGCGATAGGCTGTCGAAGCTTCACGCGGGGTGTGGCGCAGCTTGGTAGCGCGCTTCGTTCGGGACGAAGAGGTCGTGGGTTCGAATCCCGCCACCCCGACAGTGCAAGCAAGGCCCAGACCACAGTTTCCGGTCTGGGCCTTGCTCTTTAACGACCCCGAATCGGCCGCGCGTTGACCCCATGAAGCGGTGACAGCGGATCAGCTGCGCCAGATACCCACCAGAACCCGACAGACGTTCTGGCAGACCATGTCATCGGTCACATCGTCCCGCCGAATGAGGCCCCCCCGTTTTCGCGCCGCCGAAAAAATCCGGTGCCGCACACACGCAATTGCTCGAACGGGTGAGCTGACATCGCGGCAACGACGTCACTCATGCGGGCGGTTCTTCTTGTCGTGTCCCTTGCCGTGGCCGCGCCCCTTGCCGTTGCCGTGATCCCCAGCGTCCTCGGGCATGGTCGGTAGCACGGTCGGGATGCTCGTGGCCACCGGCACGGTCGGCTCAACAGGCTCAACAGGCGCCACAGGCCCAGCAGGGGCGACCGACGGAGTCCCCGGAGTGACGGGTGCCCGCTGAGGTGGCGGGTCGGCGATGAGCAGAACGGCACCGAGCATGACGGCAGCCATGACCGCGAGGGTCCCGAGCGCAAGGCGCAGCCTGGAGCGACGAGGCGGCAGCGGCGTGGGTAACACAAGGGTGGCAGGCCGCGGAGGCGACGCCCCTGAAAGCGCAGCCCGCATAGAAGCGGCATCGGGGAAGCGATAGGCCGGGTCCCGGGACATCGCGGATTCCAGCACGTGGGCCAGCGCCGGATCGACATCCGGGCGCACCATCAGCAGCGGCATCGCCGCCTCGTCGACAACCGCACGCATCGTGGCGATCGGGTTCCCCCGGTCAAAGGGTCGCCGCCCGGTCAGCGCCTCGTAGCCGAGCACTCCGAGCGCATACAGGTCGTCGGACACCGACGCCGGTTGGCCGGTGATCCGTTGCGGGCTCAGGTAATCCGGGGTGCCGAACACGATGCCGGCCTGGGTGTGGGCCGCGCCGACGGTCTTGGCGAGGCCGAAGTCAGAAAGCTTGGCGTTGCCGGTGGCGGAGATCAGGACGTTGCCCGGCTTGATGTCGCGATGCAGGATGCCGGCGCCGTGCGCGGCGGTCAACGCACCGAGCAGGTCGGCGAGCACCCAGCGCACCCGGTCACTCGTCAGCGGCCCGGCCGCGATCTCGTCGGCCAGGGTCGGCCCGGGCAACCGCTCCATCACGAGGAACGGGGTGCCGTGATGCTCCCCGGTGTCGTGCACGACGACGATGTTGGGGTGGTTCAGCGCCGCGGCGGCACGCGCCTCGTCTTCGAACCGGCGCCGCATCACCACATCGGCGGCCAGGCCCGGTTGGAGCAGTTTGATCGCCACCGGCCGCGACAGCCTGGTATCCCAGCCATCGCGCACCTCGGCCATGCCGCCGCGACCGAGAACGCCGCGTAATTCGTAGCGGTTGGCGAGGAGGTGATCGGCGCTCCCCATAGGGCGACTATCGCACACGCCCGCGTGTGAGCCGGGTTACCGCCGCTCGATCAGTCACCGGATTCCGGCGCCGACCAATGGACGACCTTCATCGCCGTCATCTCGTCGAGCAGTTCGGGGCCGAAACCGAAGCCGGATCCGCTGGCCCGTCGCGGCTCGGCTGCGCCGCCGGGCGCGCCGCCGAAGACATTGTTGATCTTCACGGTGCCGACCGGCAGGGCTCGCCAGGCTTCTTGAGCGTGGCTCATGTCGTTGGTGAGCACGGTGGCGGCCAGGCCGTACCGGTCGTCGGCGGCTTCGGTCAATGCGGTGGCGAAATCGGGCACCGCGCGTACCGGGGCGATCGGGCCGAACGTCTCCTCGCTCATCACGAGCATCTGTGGGGTGCATTCGGTCAACACCGTGGGCGGATAGAAACTGCCGGGCCCCTGCCTGGGCTCACCGCCGGCGCGCACCTGTGCGCCGCGATCGACCGCGTCGGTGACCTGGGCGTGGACTTGTTGGCAGTGCCGTTCGTCGACGAGGGGGCCGATCTTCTCGGCCCACTCCCCCGCCCGCGCGACGAGCGCGTCGATGAACGGCTCGGCCAGTGATTGGACGACGAAGATGCGCTCCACCGAGACGCAGATCTGCCCGGCGTTGGCGAAGGATCCGAGCGCGGCCTGCTCGGCCGCCCACTGTGGATCGACGTCGGCGTCGACGATCAACGCGTCATTGCCGCCGTTTTCCAGCAGGGCCTTGGCCCCGCGCTGCGCGCAGGCCAGTGTGATCTGCCGGCCGGTCGCGCTGCTGCCGACGTGCGCGACGACGTCGACCTGCGCCGAGGCCGCCAGCTGGGCGCCGACCTCACCGTCCCCGTCGACGATCTCCAGCACCCCGTCGGGCAGTTGAGTCGCCAGTAACTCGGCGAACCGCCGGCCGGTCTGCGGGCAACGCTCACTTGGCTTGTGCACCACGGTGTTTCCCGTCACCAAGGCCGCACCGAGTAGACCGGCAGCCACTGCCACCGGATCGTTCCACGGCGTCAGCACCGCCACCACACCACGCGGCTGGGGAACCATCAGGTCGGTGGCCGACCAACCGCCCTGCAGGGTCGAACCGCGGTGCAGCGGGCCGAGTTCGGCGTACTGCCGCAGCGTGCCCACCCCGGCCTGTACGCCACCGAGGGAATCGGCAGCGGTCTTGCCGGTCTCACGTTCGTTGAGCGTGGCGAGTTCGTCGGCCGCCGCCCGAACCACCTCCGCGGCGGTGGCCACCGCGGCGGCCCGGTCCGCCGGCGCTGTCCTGGCCCATTCCGAGCGGGCTTTCGCGGCACGGCTGACCGCCCGGTCGACGGCGGCGGGTTCGGTGACGGAAACGCGGCTCACGACCTCGCCGGTGTGTGGATCGCGGACGGTGATGCGGTCGCTCGACGTCCTCGTTATCCTCAATGTCGAAGTCACGGTCTGGGGCGTACCCGTTGGCAGCGGTTCCAATCCCACCCGATCCGCCCAACCAAGCGGTTGATAGCGTCGCCGGATGGCCGCGTTGAGCTGGATCGCCCAACTGTTGCAGTTTGACCGCGACGGCGACGACTTCTGTATCCGCGAACCGCGTCGGGGCGCGGTCGAGCGGCTGTTCGGCGGCCTGATCGCGGCGCAGTCTCTGGCCGCGGCCGGCGCCACCATCGACGACGGCAAGTTGCCCCAGTCGCTGCACACCTACTTCGTCCGCGGCGGGCGCTACGACGCCGACGTCGAGTTCCACGTCGACCGCACCCGCGACGGACGCGCGTTCGCCACCCGCCATGTGACCGCCAGCCAGGACGGGGCGGTCATCCTGGAGATGATGGTCTCGTTCCACCAACCCGAGCCCGGGTTGGATTGGTATCCCGATGCTCCGCCCACCCTGGAGCTGGACGCGGCCGTCCCCAAATCCGAGGTGATGGATTTCGGTGACAAGTTCGACCTGCGCACCATGCCCGCCGACGACTCCGAATTCGCGGTCTCCCCGTTCTGGATCCGCACCCAGCAGGAGATCGAAGACGACCCGCTGATCCGGGCCTGCACTCTGACCTTTCTGTCCGACCTCGGGCCGGTGCCCTCGGCGCTGCCGCCGACCGTCACCCTGCGGGCCGATCTCGGATTCGCCGCCAGCCTGGATCACTCGATCTGGTTTCACCGACCGTTTCGGCCGCATCACTGGCACCGCTACGAATTGCGGCCGGCCAACCACAACGATTCCCGCGGGCTGGCCCGCGGCTCGCTCTACGACGAGGCGGGCACGCTGATCGCCAGTGTCAACCAGGAAGCGCTCTGGCGAATCGCCCAGGATTAGCCCGCACGTTTGCAACACCGTCACGGCGGGCAGTCGGTGGCAATGAAGATCTCCGATGTCGCAGCCTGGCCAGTCGAGTTCGGCGCCGCGGTGCGGCACCGGCGCCTGTTCCACCCGACCGGTGTCCTGGCACGGGGCTCGCTCAACCGGACCGCGCCCGACGGCAGAGGCCTGCCGCTGTATTCGTGCGACGTCATCGGGCGGCTGTCGAAAGGAGTGGGGACACCGGATTCGGTGCCCGACATCGCCGGCCTGGCCTGGCGCATGCCACCGCAGCTGACGGGCACACCGTGGGATGTGCTGCTGGCTTCCACGTTGGGCGGCAACCGTTTCCTGTTGTGGCCGGCCAACTCCTGGTCGGGCATCACGTTCTCCAGCGTGATGCCGCTGCGGTACGAGGGCAAGGTGTGGTGGCTGCGGGCCAAGCTGCGTACCGAGTTCGACGGCGCCGGGCTGTGCCTGGACAGCGTGAGCAGCCAGTTGGAACGCGGCGGCATGGAGTTCGACATCGAACAGTGCGCCGCCAGCGGAGAATTCGAGCCCCTGGCGCGGCTGTCACTTCGTCAGAAGCTGCCGCACGACCGTGACGTCGCGTTCGACCCGGTACTGCACCGCGCGGCCGGGGTCACCCTCGTCCCCGATTGGCTGGCCGACGTCCGTCGCGTCGCCTACCGCAAGAGCCGGATCGGGCGGGACGCCGAGTAACGACGCGGACCGGCGACTCAGTCGGGAGGCTCCTGCGTGTTGTGTTTGGTGCTCTGGACGTCCGGGGTGTCCTCCGGAACCTCTTTCGTCCGATCGGGCTTGTCACCGCTGTTGTCACGGTGCTCTTCGTCGTAGATCCCCTTACCCGTTGGCATGTGCCTTCACATACCCGTCGGCGCGCGTTTCAACCCCACCCCGCGCGCGTCGTGAAAGTGGGCCGCGAGCACATCGCGTTCGAGGAGGAGGAGGTGGTGTGGCCGAAATTCGAGGCCGCCGTCGATGCCGAGGAACGCGAGAAACTCGGCGCCAAGCTCGAGCAGGCCAAGAAGATCGCGCGCACCCGGCCGCACCCGGACACCCCGTCGAACTCAACAGTCCAGAAGACGATGGGCGCCGCGGCCGCGATGATGGACCACGTCCGAGACGCCGCGACCGGCCGGGACGAGGACAACCCACCAGACCCCCAGGTCCACTGACATCCCCGAACCATCGCTGACGGCCGACGCCCCCTGGAGCGTCGGCCGTCAATTGTAGAATTCGTCGAATTACAAAGCAGCAGAATGCTGTTCGTGGGTGAACGGCTTTTTGCTGTCCACGGCGGGGCTGCCCTCGGGATTCTTCTTCGCCCCCTGGTTCTGGCGCAGCTTGCCGCCGAGCCACTCTTCCTGCGGCTTGTTGACATACTTCCACTTCATACCCTCGGGCCACGGTCCCTGGCCCTGGTTCCACGGACCGCGCGCATCGCCGGTGCCGTTGGACATGTTGAACGCGACGTTCTGGAACCGGTCGTCGCCCGGCAGTTGCCCTGGCGGGAAGTTCACCGGCAGTTCGTTGAGCGCCGCGGTGAACTGCTGGAAGTGGGCGACTTCGCGGGTCATCAGGAAGGTCAGGGTGTCCTGTACGCCCGGATCGTCGGTGAATTGCTTGAGGTACTCGTAGACGATCTTGGCCCGAGACTCGGCGGCCAGGTTGCTGCGCAAATCCACCGACGGATCGCCGTTGGAGTTGACGTAGGAGCCGCTCCACGGCACGCCCGCCGAATCCTTCATATCGGGCCCGCCACCGGTCAACGCGAAGTACAGCGGGTTGACGGCGACGCTGTGGATTATCTGATCCCGGCCGTCGGCGTTGCGCACCGCGGGCATCCAGTCACATCGCTCGTTGGCGATCTTCAGGTCGTCGTTGAGCCCGTCGAGCAGCATCGTGATCATCGAGCCGACCATCTCCAGGTGGGACAGCTCCTCGGTGGCGATGTCCATGAAGAGGTCGTACATCTTGGGGCTCTTCTCCCGTAGCACGAACGCCTGCGTGAAGTACTGCATGGCGGCCTTCAATTCGCCGTTCGCACCGCCGAATTGCTCCTGCAGCAGGCTGGCGAAGCGTGGGTCGGGCTCGGTGACCCGAACCTCGAACTGCAGATCCTTGTTGTGAACGAACATCCCGGGTACCTCCAAGGGCTGAGTAACGGGTCGGATCGGCGGCGGGTACCCGGGCACCGCCGTCCCAAACGTCTTCAGAGCCGGGCTTTGACCGCCGCGGAGAGCCGTGCGCCGTCCGCCTTGCCCGCGGCGATGGCCGTGGCAGCCTTCATCACCTGACCCATCTGCCGCATGCCGGGACGTTCTCCGATCTGCTCGGCCACCTGAGCGATCGCCGTGTCGGCGACGTCGGCCAGCTCGGCGTCGGTCAGCGGCGTCGGCAGGTACTCGTCGATGACGCGCGCCTCGGCATGCTCGTTGGCGGCCAACTCACCCCGACCGTTCTGGGTGTAGATCTGCGCTGCCTCACCGCGCTTCTTCGACTCCCGGGCCAGCACCGCGATCACCTCGGCGTCGGACAGCTCACGGGCCTGCTTACCCGAGACCTCCTCGCTCTGAATCGCGGCCAGCACCATGCGCAGCGTGGCGGTGCGCAGCTTGTCCTGAGACTTCATCGCGTCGGTCAGGTCCGCGCGCAGCTTGTCCTTGAGGTCGGCCATAGCGTCAACCTACGCCGCGATCAGTCCGCGCCCGCCACGAATTTCGCGTCCACCGAGACCGCGACCTCGATGTCGGCCGGGGTGAAATCGAGTTCGGGTGCTCCGCCCATCCCACCGGGGGCGGCCGCGGCGCGCAGCATCGGCGGGCCCGACGACGACAGTGGGCTGCGGCCGAGCATGCCGGCGTCGGCGATGGTCACCGGTCGCACCGGCCCGAGATCCAATGCGTCGGCGTAACGCTGGGCGCGGGTGACGGCGTCTTGCACCGCGCGGGTGTGCACGTCGGCGACGAGTTCGGCGCGATGCTCGGCCGTCAACGCCCATCCGATGCGGGACAACGAGAATCCGCCGGTCTCGGTGACGTGCCCGCCGACCCACCGCGACAGGGCGGTGAAATCGCTGAACTTCACCTCAAGGCCAACGCTGGCGTGGTGCACGAGCGGCAACTGCTTACCCTCGTTGTTCCAGGGCCGGTTGGCCCAGGTGCGGACCTGCCCGGTGGACCACCAGGTGACCGGCCCGGCCGCCGGATCGTGCAGTGGGGCGATCGAGGTTTTCACGGCATCCAGATCGCGTACCAACCGCTCGTACACCGGCTCGATCGCCGGGCCTTCGTAACCGAGTGTGACATGCGCCGTCGCACGTTCGGGCGGCTGAAAAGCGGAAAAGGACCCACGCACGATGATCTCGGTCGGCATGCCCTCACCGTAGTTGCTGCCGGCAACTACGGTGAACGTATGACGAGCGGTCGGCCACACCTTGCCCACTTCTCGGCAGGTGACGTCATCCCGCTCCGTCCGCTGAGCCTGACCGACATCTTCAACGGCGCCGTGGCCTACGTCCGGACGAATCCGAAGGCGACGCTCGGGCTGGCCACCATCGTCGTGCTGGGCGCGCAGATCATCACGCTCGCATTGCAAGTCGGGCCGATGTCGGCCCTCGGCGAATTCGATTCCACGCTGCAGGGTGAGCCGCCGTCGGCAGGCACGGTGGCGGTCTTCGCCGGGGGAGCGTTCGCCGGCATCGTCGTCACCACGCTGGCCTCGCTTCTGCTCAGCGGCATGCTCACCGTGGTGATCGGCCGCTCGGTGTTCGGCGGGACCATCACCATCGGTGAGGCCTGGCAGCGGCTGCGCGGCCGGCTGCCCGCGCTCATCGGGCTGACCATCCTGCAAGGTCTGGCACTGGTCGTGGTCATCGCGGCGGTGGCCGTCATGATCGCCGGCGCGGGTGCCGCCGTCGGCGCCTTGGCGGCGTTCGCGGTCGGTGCGCCCCTGGTGTTCCTCACGCTCGTCGCGGTGCTCTACGTGTCGACGGTGTTGTTGTTCGCGCCTGCGGTGATCGTGTTGGAGCAACGTGGCATCGTTGCGGCGATCGGCCGGTCATTCGCGTTGGTGAAGAAGGACTTCTGGCGCGTGTTCGGCATCTGGGCGCTGGCCACGTTCGTGGCCTCGATCATCGCCTGGGGTGTCGGTGCGCCGTTCAACATCGCCGGCGAGACCATGTCTTTCATGGCCGACGGACCGTCGCTCCCCGGCTTGGTCCTGGGCTCGGTCGGGGCGGCCATCGGACAGATCGTCACGGCGCCGTTCAGCGCGGGCGTGGTGGTGCTGCTGTATGCCGACCGCCGCTTCCGGGCCGAGGCGTTCGATCTGATGTTGCAGACCGGGGCGGTGGCCCCCGCCGAGACCGCCGATCGACTGTGGCTGCCGCGGTAGTGCCGAGATGACGACCATCGACATCGACCGGGACGCTGCGCATGACGCCGCGCAGAACGAGCTGAGCAAACCGATCTATCCGCGGGCCACACCGACCGATCAGATCGGTGACTGGCTCAACGACCTGCTGTACAAGATCGCCTCGGCGGGCTCGCGGATGCCCGGTGGCTGGTTCACGATCTCGGTGCTGGCGATCCTGGTCGTGGTGGCCGTGGTGGTGGCGGTGCGGATTGCCCGACGCACCATGCGCACCGACCGCAGCACCGACCCCGCGTTGTTCGACAATGCCACGCTCAGCGCCGCTCAGCACCGCTCGATCGCCGAACAGTATGCGGCACAAGGAGACTGGTCGTCAGCCATTCGTCATCGACTCCGCGCACTGGCGCGCCGTTTCGAAGAGACCGGCGTCCTCGATCCGGTTCCGGGACGCACCGCGACCGAACTCGCCCGCGATGCCGCCGCCGCGCTCCCCGGCTTGTCGAGTGAACTGTTCAGCGCAGCAACCACATTCAACGACGTCACGTACGGCGAACAGCCGGGTACTGAATCCGCCTACCGGGCCATTGCCGCGCTCGATGAGGCCGGGGTGCGATGAAAGGACGCTTACGCACGACGCGTTGGGTGCTGCTGGCCTTCGCGGTCATCGTCGCGGTGGCTGTCGCGACCGTCTATCTGACCGCGCCGCGCCCCGGCGGGGCGATGGATCCTGACTCCACCTCGCCGGACGGGACGCACGCCCTGATCAGCCTGTTGCGTGACCATGGCGTCGAGGTGATCACCGCCGCCACGACCGAGGATGTGCAACGCGCCGCCCGGCCTCACACGTTGCTGGTGGTGGCACAGACGGTCTTTCTGTCCGGTAAGGACACCGTGGCGAAGCTGGCCGACGTCCCCGGCGATCTGTTGCTCGTCGCACCGACGGCACTCACCCGCGAGAAGCTGGCCCCGCAGCTCAAGCTCGACAAGCCGACGGAGTTCGGCGGTGATCAGCCGGATTGTGCACTGCCCGAAGCGAACCGGGCCGGCCGCACCCAGCTGGGCAGCACCGACACCTACACCGCCCGGGACGTCGAGCTGACGTCGTGCTACGGCGGCGCGCTGGTGCGCTACCACGATGGGGCCCGCACCGTGACGGTCGTCGGCACCGGTGACTTCATGATGAACTCGCGCCTGCTCAAGGACGGCAACGCCGCACTGGCGATGAACCTGGCCGGCGCCTCCCCACGGATGATCTGGTATGCCCCACAGCATTTCGAAGCCGGCTCGTCCGGCGACGGTACGGTGTCGGAACTGGTGCCGCCGCAGGTGCGTTGGATCGTGCTGCAGCTGTGTCTGGTCGTGGCAGTGCTGGCGGTGGCCCAGGCTCGGCGGCTGGGCCCGTTGGTCTCCGAACCGCTGCCGGTCGTGGTCCGTGCCTCCGAGACTGTCGAGGGCCGCGGGCGGCTCTACCGGTCGCGGCGCGCGCGGGACCGGGCCGCCGATGCGTTGCGCGCCGCGGCACTGGGGCGGCTGCTCCCCCGACTCGGCCTGAGCCCGGGGGCCGCCCCGCAGACCGTCGCGGCCGCCGTCGCCGCGCGCTGCAGTACTGCCACGAACTCCGCGGGTCAGGTGCTGTTCGGGCCCGCCCCGCAGACCGATGCCGAACTCGTCTCCCTCGCCCATCAGCTCGACGACATCGAAAGGCAGGTCGCGCACTCGTGACTCAGCCCAGCAACGAGAACACCGACAAGGCCCGCGACGCCCTGATGGCGCTGCGTACCGAGATCGCCAAAGTGGTGGTCGGGCAGGATGCCGTGGTCAGCGGGCTCGTCGTCGCGCTGCTGTGCCGCGGTCACGTGCTGCTGGAGGGTGTGCCCGGGGTGGCCAAGACCCTGCTGGTGCGCACCCTGGCCGCCGCCCTTCAATTGGATTTCAAACGCGTGCAGTTCACGCCGGACCTGATGCCCGGCGATGTCACCGGTTCGCTGGTGTACGACGCGCGCACCGCCGAGTTCGAGTTCCGGGCCGGCCCGGTGTTCACCAACCTGATGCTGGCCGACGAGATCAACCGGACCCCACCGAAAACCCAAGCCGCACTTCTGGAAGCGATGGAAGAGCGACAGGTCAGCGTCGACGGCACGCCCCGGCCGCTGCCGGACCCGTTCATCGTGGCGGCCACCCAGAACCCCATCGAATACGAGGGCACCTATCAGCTGCCCGAAGCACAGCTGGACCGCTTTCTGCTCAAACTGACCGTGCCGCTGCCGCCGCGAGATGCCGAGATCGCGATCCTGGGCCGGCATGCGCACGGTTTCGACCCGCGTGATCTGTCCGCGGTGCAACCGGTGGCCGGGGCCGCCGAGCTGGCGGCCGGTCGCGAAGCCGTGCGTCAGGTGCTGGCCGGCGACGAAGTGCTGGGCTACATCGTCGACATCGTCGGCGCCACCCGGCATTCGCCGTCGCTGCAACTTGGCGTGTCACCGCGCGGGGCGACCGCGCTGCTGGCCACCTCGCGATCCTGGGCCTGGCTGTCCGGCCGCAATTACGTGACGCCCGACGACGTCAAGGCGATGGCCCGGTCCACACTGCGCCACCGGGTGGCACTGCGTCCGGAAGCCGAGCTGGAAGGCGCCACGCCCGACGGTGTGCTCGACGGCATCCTGGCCGCCGTACCGGTGCCGCGCTGATGGTTCTCACCGGCCGGGTGGGTCTGGTGGCACTGATCTGTGTGCTGCCGATCGCGTTGGCCCCCTGGCCGGCAACGGCTTTCGCGGTGTTGGCGGCGCTCCTGGTGGTCGCGGTGATCGCCGACATCGCACTGGCCGGCGGTATCAGAAGGCTGCATCTGGCCCATGGTGGCGAGGCGACGGCCCGGCTGGGTCAGACCGTGGACGCCGAACTCAGCGTGCACAACACCGGCCGGCGACGGGTCCGCGGCGCGATCCGCGACGCCTGGCCGCCCAGCGCCACAGCGCAACCGCGCGCCCACCAGGTGAACATCGATGCGGGCCAACAGGTTCGGTTGATCACCCGGCTGCATCCGGTACGGCGTGGCGATCAACGCAGCGAGCTGGTCACCATACGTTCGATCGGCCCACTGGGTCTGGCCGGGCGGCAACGCTCACAACCGCTGCCCGGGCAGGTGCGTGTCCTGCCGCCGTTCCTGTCCCGCAAGCACCTGCCGTCGCGGCTGGCCCGGCTGCGACAGTTGGACGGCGCCATCCCGGTGCTGATCCGCGGGCAGGGCACCGAATTCGATTCCCTGCGCGAGTATGTGGTGGGCGATGACGTCCGCTCGATCGACTGGCGCGCCACCGCCCGACGCGCCGACGTGGTGGTGCGCACCTGGCGCCCGGAACGCGACCGGCGGGTGCTGATCGTGCTGGACACCGGCCGTACCTCGGCCGGCCGCGTCGGCGTCGACCCCACCGCGCGGGACCCGGGCGGCTGGCCGCGGCTGGACTGGTCGATGGACGCCGCGCTGCTGCTGGCCGCCCTGGCGTCGCGGGCCGGCGATCACGTCGACTTCCTGGCCATCGACCGGGAGACCCGCGCCGGCGTCTTCAATGCCTCGCGCACCGAACTGCTGGCCGCGCTGGTCGCGGCGATGGCACCGCTGCAGCCCGCCCTGGTGGAATCCGATGCCACGGCCATGGTGTCGGCGGTGTCACGTCGGGTGCGGGGCCGCGCCCTGGTGGTGTTGCTGACCGATCTGAACGCCTCGGCGCTGGACGAGGGCTTGATGACGGTTTTGCCGCAGCTGTCGGCACGCCATCAGGTTCTGCTGGCCGCGGTGGCCGATCCGCGGGTGGACCAGTTGGCGGCGGGCCGTTCCGATGCCGCCCAGGTGTATGACGCCGCCGCTGCCGAACGGGCCCGCAACGATCGTCGGGCCATCGCGCCGCGGCTGCGCGGCCACGGTGTCGATGTGGTCGATGCCCGCCCCGAAGATCTCGCGCCCGCCCTGGCCGACCACTACCTGGCGATGAAGGCGGCCGGCAAGCTCTAGTTTTCTTCCGCGAGCAGACGCAAACCGGTCAATTTTCGCTGCGGAAAGTACGGTTTTACGTCTGCTCGGCGAAGAAATCAGGCCGTCGGGACCACGTCCGGGGCGTCCTCGAGGTCGCCGGTCTCCCCGGCCCGGACGGCCTTCCGACCGAAGTGGAACACGTAGCCCAGGAAGGCGACCTCGACGGCGACGCCGATGGCGATCCGCGCCCACGTGGGCAGCGCGGAGGGCGTCACGAGGGCTTCCACCAGGCCCGAGACCAACAGCACGACCGCCAGACCGATCGCGGCCGCGACCACCGCACGTCCCTGTTCGGCCAGTACCTGTGCGCGCGGCCGGTCCCCGGGCGCGATCACCGTCCACCCCAACCGCATTCCCACCGCTGCGGCCAAGAACACCGCGGTCAGCTCGAGCAACCCGTGCGGCGTGATCAGCCCGAGGAACAGACCACCCTTGCCCGCACTGAACATCAGCCCGGCAATCACCCCGAGGTTCGCCGCGTTCTGAAACAGCACGTACGGGATGGGTAACCCGAGCAGGATCGCGAAGGCGATGCACTGGGCGGCCACCCAGGAGTTGTTCACCCAGACCTGCAAGGCGAACGATCCGGCCGGGTGCTCGCTGTAGTACGACTCGAAGTCGTGGTTGACCAATTCGTCGATCGCGCTGGGCGTTCCGATGGCGGCCTGCACCTCGGGATTGCCCGCCACCCACAGCGCCAGCGCCGCGGTCACGATGAAGAACGCCACCGCCGAGCCGAGCCACCACCGCCAGGACCGGTAGGCCACTACCGGGAACGACACCGTCCAGAACCGGAAGAACTCGCGCCACAGCGGGGCGTGCGCACCGGTCACCGCGGCGCGGGCCCGGGCCACCAGGCCGGACAGCCGACCGATCAACACCGCATCGCCGGAGGCCGAACGCACCATCGACAGATGCGTGGAAACTCGCTGATAGAGGTCCACGAGCTCGTCGACTTCGGCACCGCTCAACTGTCGGCGTCGTTTTACCAACTGCTCCAACCGGTCCCAGGTGGGGCGATGGGCCACGACGAACGCATCGACATCCACCCGGTCGAGCCTATCGGTAGCGTGGGGCTTTATGGTCTCGCAGCCCGCGCCGGTGGTGACGGGGGACGCCGTTGTCCTCGACGTCGCGATCGCCCAGTTGCCGGTGCGCACGCTGGCCGCCTTGATCGACATCGTGGTGGTCGTCGTCGGCTATGTCATCGGCGTGGTGCTGTGGTCGATCACGCTGAGCCAGCTCGACGACGCGCTGTCGGCGGCCATCCTGATCATCTTCACGGTCCTGACCCTGGTCGGTTATCCGGTGGTGATGGAGACCGCGACGCGGGGCCGGTCGTTGGGCAAGATGGCGCTGGGGCTGCGGGTCGTGGCCGACGACGGCGGCCCGGAACGCTTCCGCCAGGCCCTGTTTCGCGGGTTGGCCGGCTTCGTCGAGATCTGGATGCTCACCGGCGGTCCCGCGGTGATCTGCAGTCTGTTGTCCGCCAAGGGCAAGCGGCTGGGCGACATCTTCGCCGGCACCGTGGTGATCAGTGAACGTGGACCGAAGCTGAACCCGCCGCCCGTGATGCCCCCGCCCCTGGCCTGGTGGGCGTCCTCGCTACAACTGTCCGGCCTCGGCCCCGAGCAGGCCGAACTGGCACGGCAGTTCCTGTCCCGCTCGGCACAAATCGATCCGCCGATACGCCATGAGATGGGGCAGCGGATCTTCGCCGAGATCGCCTCCCGCATCTCGCCGCCACCGCCACCGGGCGCTCCGGTGGAGTACGTGCTGGCCGCGGTGTTGGCCGAACGGCACCGCCGGGCCCTGGCCCGGTTACTGCCACCGGCGCACCCGACGGCGTTCCCGGCGCCCTACCCCAGCTACCCGCCACCCCCACCGACCAGCGGGTTCACCCTGCCGGGATAGCCTTATGGGACATCACTGTCTCATTTTGGCCCAGATATGTTAGATTTTCACGCATGACCAGTTCGGCAGTGGTGCACAGCGGGGCGCGGGAACGCACCCGCAGGGCGATCCTCGATGCCGCCATGACGGCGCTGGCCGACAATCCGTCGGCGTCACTGACCGACATCGCCACCGCCGCCGACGTCGGCCGCAGCACGGTGCACCGGTACTACCCGGAACGCACGGACCTGTTGCGCGCCCTGGCCCGCCACGTGCACGAACTCAGCAACGCGGCCATCGATCGTGCGGATCCCACGCATGGGCCGGCCTACGACGCGCTGCGCCGCGTGGTCGAGAGCCAACTCGACCTGGGCCCGATCGTGCTGTTCGTCTACAGCGAGCCGTCGATCCTGGCCGACCGTGAACTGGCGGCGCACCTCGACACCGGCGACGAGGCCATCGTCGAGGTACTCAACCGAGCCTCGGTGGACCGGCCCGAGTACCCGCCGTACCCGCCCGGCTGGGCCCGCCGCGTGTTCTGGGCCCTGCTGGATGCCGGCTATGAAGCCGCCAAGCAGGACGGCACCCCGCGCCATCAAATCGTCGACGCCATCATGACCAGCCTCACCGCGGGCACCGTGCATCTCCCGCGCGGCTGACCCCACTCTTCTGGAGCTCCTCGAATGTCCACCCGCCTCGACGGCTCGCCGTCGACCACCACCCCCAAACGCGCCTGGCTGGCCCTGGCCGTCCTGACGCTGCCGGTGCTGTTGATCGCGATCGACAACACCGTGCTGGCGTTCGCGCTGCCGTCGATCGCCGAGGATTTCCGGCCCCCGGCCTCCACCCAACTCTGGATCGTCGACGTCTACTCCCTGGTGTTGGCTGCGCTGCTGGTCGCCATGGGTGGTCTCGGCGACCGGTTCGGCCGGCGGCGGCTGCTGTTGATCGGCGCCACCGGTTTCGCGGTGATGTCCGTCGCGGCCGCGTTTGCGCCGAGTGCTCAGCACCTGGTGCTCGCGCGCGCCGTGCTCGGCGTGTTCGGCGCCATGCTGATGCCGTCGACGCTGTCGCTGATCCGCAACATCTTCACCGACGCGTCGGCCCGCCGGCTCGCGATCGCGATCTGGGCCTCCTGCTTCACCGCCGGATCGACCCTGGGCCCGATCGTCGGCGGGGCGCTGCTGCAGCATTTCCATTGGGGCTCGGTCTTTTTGGTGGCCGTACCGATCCTGCTGCCGCTGCTGATCCTGGGGCCCAAGCTGGTGCCCGAATCGCGTGACCCCAATCCCGGCCCGCTCGATCTGACCAGCGTGCTGTTGTCCTTCACCGCGATGCTGCCGTTCGTCTGGGCGATCAAAACCGCTGCCCATGACGGCTTCTCCGTCGTCGTCGCGGCGGCGTTCGTCGCCGGTATCGGCTCAGCGGCGCTGTTCGTTCGCCGGCAGCGGCGCAGCGCCACCCCGATGCTCGACATCGGGCTGTTCTCCTACGGACCCTTCAGCTCGTCGATCCTGGCGAACTTCCTGTCAATCGTGGGGTTGATCGGGTTCATCTTCTTCATCTCGCAGCACCTGCAACTGGTGCTGGGCCTGTCGCCGTTGACCGCGGGCCTGGTGACGCTGCCCGGTGCGGTGGTGTCGATGATCGCCGGCATCGCGGTGGTCCAGGCCGCGAAACGTTTTGCCCCGCAGACGTTGATGATCACCGGGCTGATTTTCGTGGCGGCCGGGTTCCTCCTGATCCTGCTGTTCCGCCACGATCTCTCGGTGGTCGCGGTGATCGTGTCCTTCGTCGTGCTCGAACTCGGCGTGGGCATCTCGCAGACGGTGTCCAACGACACGATCGTCGCCTCCGTTCCGGCCGCCAAAGCCGGTGCGGCATCGGCTGTCTCGGAGACGGCCTACGAGCTCGGCGCAGTGGTGGGCACCGCGACGCTGGGCACGATCTTCACGGCGTTCTACCGCAACAACATTCAGGTACCCGCCGGGTTGACTCCGACGCAGGCCGCCGACGCCGGTGAGAGCATCGGCGGGGCGGTATCGGTCGCGGCGGATGTGCCCGCGGCCACCGCAACCCAGCTTCTGGAGTCGGCCCGCACGGCGTTCGATTCGGGTATCGCGCCCACGGCGATCATCGCGGCAGTGCTGGCATTGGCGGCCGCCGGGATCGTGGCGGCGGCATTTCGCAGGGGATGATCGCGAAAGTGACACTGTGGTCGCGACTTTCGACGCGTAACGACCATAGCGTCACTTTCGCGGGAGTTCAGGCGCTGATCCAGTTCCCGTGGAACCCGTAGGGCACACGCTGCGGCAGTTTGATGGTCGCCACGGGCTTTCCGGAGAAGTCGGACGCATCCAGGATCACCAGGTCGCTGCCGTCGCGCTCCGGGTTGTAGACATAGCCGAGGTAAAAGCCATTGCTCTCGTCGGCCTGGCCCGCCCCGGGCACGAACACCGCCTCCCCCGGTCCGCCGGAGCCGAGCTCGTGACGGACACCTGCACCAGTGCGCAGGTCATAGCGGATCCAGGCCTTGTCCGCGACGGACACCGAGTACTTGGCAGGCAGACCGGCCAGCCGATCATCGATGCGGGGGAACTCGACCCCGAGTTCGTCGAGCTGGCGTTCGCGGACGGTTCCGGCCGCCAGGTCGATCCGCCACTCCCACAGCTTGCCTTCGACATCGAAGCCACCGTTATTGCGCCACATCTCGGAGTATCGAACCGCCTGCAGCACAATCGAATTGTCATTCGGAGGCGTTGCCTCGTAACTATTCACGACGTGGAACACGTAGCACGGATCGATGTCGAACCAACGGATCGAGGCGTCCGGATCGTCGCGACGCAGCACACCGAACCGGGCACCGTAGTCATCGCTCCAGCGGTAGGGCATGCCGCTTTCGCCCTCGGCCACTGCGACGTCCAGGTCGAAGACCACCGGCAGATCCATGAAGATGACGTGGCGCGCGGTCATCGCGAAGTCGTGCATCATGGTGTGCGCCTTGACATCCACCGGTCGGTTGACGATCAGGTCGCCATTGGCGTCGGCCCGGTGGTAGGTGACGTAGGGCTCGAAGATGCTGCCGTAGGAGAAGAAGTGCAGCTCGCCGGTCGTCGGGCAGATCTTGGGATGCGCGGTCATCGAGTCGACGAGCTTGCCGCCGAAGTCGTAGGCGCCCACGGTTTCCAGGTCGTTGGTGATCTCGTAGGGCAGTGAGGATTCCACCAGCGCCAGGGTCTTGCCCGCGTGGTTGACGACGTGGGTGTTGGCGACGGAGGCGCGTAGGTTGCGGGTGCCGTCAGCGTTGTACAACCGGAAGCCCTCGATGAAGCTGTCGGTGCGCACCCAGCGGTTGCGGTACCACTTGACCGCACCCTTCTCGATGCGGACACCGTGGATCATTCCGTCGCCGGTGAACCAGTGCTGCCCCGCCTGGCGCGGGTTGGGCCCGTTTCGCAGGTACCAGCCGTCGAGTTCGGCGGGGATCGCGCCATCGACGGGCAGGTCGTATTCGGTGAGTTCGTCGGCGACGGGCGCGTAATTGCCGCGCCGGAAGAAGTCGGTTTGACCGATGGGCAGTGCGGAAGTCATGCATTCACGGTGACATTCCACAACTGACATGTCAATAGTGGACGGTAGACTGCTCTCATGAGTCTGCGGATGGCGACACTTGGCCTGTTGGCACAGCACCCGGGCAGCGGGTACGACCTGCTCAAGCGGTTCGAGAAATCGATGGCCAACGTCTGGCCGGCCACCCAGAGCCAGCTGTACGGCGAGCTCAACAAGCTGGCCGACGCCGGGCTGATCGAGGTCTCGGCCGTCGGGCCACGCGGCCGCAAGGAGTACCGGATCACGCCCGCCGGCCGCAGCGAGTTACAGCACTGGATCACCCACCCCGCCGACGACCCACCCGAGCGCAGCGCCGCCCTGCTGCGGTTGTTCCTGCTCGGCGAAATACCCCGTGATCAGGCACTCGCCCACCTCGAGGCAGTGGCCGCGCACGCCGACGCCGAAGTCGCACGCCTCAAAGAACTGGAGGCATCCATCCCCTGGCCCGATGCCGACGACCTCTACGGGCACGCCGTCCTGGAATACGGCCTGCGCCTCAACACCATGCAGGCCCAGTGGGCACGGTGGCTCACGAAGACTATCGACAAGCGATAGATCCCGATATATCGTTGACGCATCGGAAGCGTGCACCGCGCTCCCTACGACAACGAAGGAGTCATTCCAATGACCAACCCATTCAACCCACCAAGCGGCTTCGGATTCGTGCCCTTCGGCCGCGAAGAAGCCCGCGCCATGTTCCGCCAGGCCCGCACCGCCCGTCGCGATCTCCGTGACCAGATGCGCGCCCAGGCCCACGCCGCCCGCGAGCAACGCATCGATCCCACCTGCCAGGCCGGATCCGGATTCGAACCGCGCGGCGGCTTCGGCTTCGGCTTCGGTCCGGGCCCCTTCGGCGGCGGACCGTTCGGCGGACCTTTCGGTGGCCCGCGGGGTCGCGGCGGCCGGGGTGGCCGACGGGGCCGCCGCGGTGACGTCCGTGCCGCCATCCTGACCCTGCTGGCCGAGCGGCCCATGCACGGCTATGAGATGACGCAGGAGATCGCCGCCCGCAGCAACAACCTGTGGAAGCCGAGCCCCGGCTCGGTGTACCCGACCCTGCAACTGCTGGTCGACGAGGGCCTGATTGCCCCGGCCGAAACCGAGGGCAGCAAGAAGACTTTCGAGTTGACGGCAGAGGGCCGTCAGGCCGCCGCCGAGATCGACACCCCGCCGTGGGAGCAGATTTTGGCGGATCAGGAAGACGAGACCCCCGGCCACCAGAACCTGCACGGGGCCGCCGCGCAGCTGATGACGGCCGTCGGTCAGTCGGCCTATGCCGCCACCGAGGAGCAGCGCCAACGCATCCTCGACATCGTCAACAACGCCCGCCGCGAGATCTACCAGGTCCTGGCCGAGGAGTAGCCGCGGCTAGCTCGCTTGTTCGCGCGAACAGGTGAGGCGCAATGCTATTCACGATGCTTAGACAGACTCTATGTGGCGGGTTACTGCTCAATACTGACCGTAATCCTCCACATAGAGCCGGCCCCGTACTAGAACGCGATACACCAGCGACAGCCGTCAACGAATCCGGCCGGTTTGGGCCACCCCGTAGGCTGCCCTCGTGGACAGTCTCGTCGCCGTCGTCGTACCGGCGCTCGTCGCAGTATTGACCGCAGCCGGCGCCGTCATCGGACTCGAATTCCGTGATGTCGACGCCTATGAGCGCCGGCGCGGCATCTGGCAGTGGTTATTGGTCCTGCTCGCGGCGGTCGCGACGATGGGCGCCACCGGCTCGGCCTCTGGGGTCGGGAGCCTGTGGCAGGCGGTCGTGATGGCCGCGGTCGGGGTGGCCGCCGTTGTACTCGCCCACGTGATGTGGCGGCGCCGGGTTCCCGACGCCGAGCCGAAGATCTTGGCCATCGCGACGGCCGCGGCCCTCTCGGCGGTCCTGGTGGTGGTGGGCTCGACGGCCCTCATCTACGTCCGGAGCGCAGGTTGCCGCCAGGTCGATCCGCTCGTGCAGTCCAGCCTGGTGAGTACCGGCGCCCTCATGCCGGCCGTCGGCCCCAACCAGGGACCGACGGCCGGTGACTACCAGGACTGGGCCAAGATCATCCGCGAGCAGGCCGACCAGGTGACCAAGGGTGAGGTCGCCCAGCACGCACACCGGATGGGTGAGCTCGCGGGACAGATCGTCGATGCGGCCGGCAGTGGCCGCAAGGCCGACCACGCGTTGCTCGGTACGCAGTATCAGAACGAACTCAAGTCCATTCTGACGACGTGTCAGATCTCGGTTACTCGCTAGATCTCCACCCAATCCAGCGTGCGCTCAACGGCTTTGCGCCAGCCGGCGTAGCCGGACTGCCTGGCCTGGTCATCCCATTGCGGGCTCCAGCGCCGGCCTTCCTGCCAGTTGGCCCGTAGGTCCTCGGGGCTCTCCCAGAACCCGACCGCGAGCCCGGCCGCATACGCCGCACCCAGCGCGGTGGTCTCGGCCACCACCGGCTTGACCACCTCGACACCGAGCACGTCGGCCTGGATCTGCATGCACAGCGTGTTGGCGGTGATGCCGCCGTCGACCTTCAAAACCTCAAGGTGCACACCGGAATCGGCCTCCATGGCCTCGACCACGTCGCGACTTTGATAGCAGATCGCCTCGAGGGTGGCGCGGGCCAGGTGTGCGTTGGTGTTGTACCGCGACAGCCCGACGATGACGCCCCTGGCGTCGGAACGCCAGTACGGGGCGAACAGCCCGGAGAACGCGGGTACGAAGTACACCCCACCGTTGTCGCTGACCTGCCGGGCCAGCGCCTCGCTCTGGGCCGCACCGCTGATGATGCCCAGTTGATCCCGCAGCCACTGCACCGCCGAACCGGTCACCGCGATCGAACCCTCAAGGGCGTAAATGGGTTTGGCGTCCCCGAACTGATAGCAGACCGTCGTGAGCAAGCCGTTGGACGAGCGCACGATCTTCTCGCCGGTGTTGAGCAGCAGGAAATTGCCGGTGCCATAAGTGTTCTTGGCCTCACCGGGGGCCAGGCACACCTGCCCCACCATGGCGGCCTGCTGGTCACCCAGAATGCCGGTCACCGGCACCTGCCCGGCCAGCGGTCCGTCGTCGCGCGTGATCCCGAACGACTCCGGATATGACGACGGCTTGATCTCGGGCAGCATCTGACGAGGAATGTCGAAGAACGACAACAGCTCGTCGTCCCAGTCCAGGGTTTCCAGGTTCATCAGCATCGTGCGGCTGGCGTTGGTGACGTCGGTGACGTGCACACCGCCGCGGTAGCCGCCGGTCAGATTCCAGGTCACCCAACTGTCGGCGGTGCCGAAGATGGCGTCACCGTTTTCCGCATCCCGCCGCACGCCGTCGACGTTCTCCAGGATCCACTGGATCTTGCCCGCCGAGAAATACGTGGCCGGCGGCAATCCGGCCTTGCGCCGGATCACGTCGCCGCGGCCGTCCCGGTCCAGCGCGGCCGCGATGCGGTCCGTGCGGGTGTCCTGCCAGACGATGGCGTTGTGGTACGGACGGCCGGTGTGCCGATTCCAGACCAGGGTGGTCTCGCGCTGATTGGTGATGCCCAGCGCAGCGACGTCACCGGCAGACAGGTTGGTCTTGTTCAGCGCGGTCATGATGGCCGCGGCGGTGCGTTCCCAGATCTCGACCGGGTTGTGTTCCACCCACCCGGCCTTGGGCAGGATCTGCTCGTGTTCGAGCTGATGACGCCCCACCTCGGCACCGCTGTGATCGAAGATCATGCAGCGCGTGCTGGTGGTGCCCTGGTCGATCGCGGCTACGAAGTCGGCCAACGTCTTTCCTCCATACAGGTAGAACTACTGTGCCGGGAACCTGTCGCAATCGTCCATGATGGCCTACATGGACCGTGAGCCGACCGATATCGACCGGATGCCAAGGGGCGGGTTCCGGGCGTCGTGCCTGGATCGGCTGCTGGAAACCGACCGGCAGGAGTATCTGGACCGCGACGATGTCGACGTGTCGGTCAAGCGCCAGGTGATCGGCGCACTGGATTGGACCGGCCGGTTCTTCAAGAACCATCAGCGGTTCGCCGCGATCGCGCTCGATCTCGTCGCCGAGGTGCCCGATCCACGCATCCTCGAACTGGGTGCCGGCCACGGCGGGGTGTCCCGGCAACTGCTGGCCGATCACCCTACGGCCCGCGTCACCGTCACCGACGTCGACGCCGAGTCGGTGGCCCGCATCGCTGAAAGCGACCTCGGCAGCCACCCCTGCGCCGAGGTCCGGCAGATGGATGCCACCGCGATCGACGCCGCCGACGACAGCTACGACCTGGTGCTGTTCGCCCTGTCCTTTCACCATCTGCGCCCGGCCCAGGCCGCCCGGGTGTTCGCCGAGGGCACCCGGGTGGCCAAGACACTGTTGATCATCGACCTGCCCCGACCACCGGCGCCGCTGCACCTGCTGCAGCTGGCCACCATGCTGCCGGCCGCCCTGGTGTTGCCGTTTGCCCACGACGGGGTGATCAGCTCACTGCGCACCTACAGCCCCTCGGCCCTGCGCAGCCTGGCCCGCCACGCCGACCCGTCCATCGAGGTCGACCTGCGCGGCGGCCCGGCCTCGCCGCAGATCGTCATCGCCCGCAGAAGTCGTTGACATGCAAGGCCTTTACGCGTTCAAGCCGTGGTACACCCGCCGTCTCGGCGGCATCGTCGACGCCGCGGTGGCGCGCGGCGTCTCCCCGGACGTCTTCACCCTCGCCGGGGTGATCGCCGCGGCCGCCGCCGCCGTCGCCGTCGCCTACGGTTGGTGGCCGCTGGTGATCGTGCTGCTGGGCGCACGGTTGGCCGGTGCGAACCTCGACGGGGCGGTGGCCCGGGCCCGCGGGGTGAGCCGGCCGTGGGGATTCGTGCTCAACGAGATCGGTGACCGGACATCGGACCTGGTGGTGTTCGCCGGGTTGGCGGCATTGGCGGTCCGCACCGGCGGGTCGGTCGTCTGGGTACTGGTGGCGGCGCTGGCCGCGACGCTGCCGACGTTCGCCTCCCTGGCCGCCGCGGGCGCAGGTGCGACGCGGCGCAACGGCGGCCCGTTCGGCAAAACCGAGCGCTGCCTTGCGGTTGTGGTGGCGTGCGCGCTGCCCGCGATCCTCGGCTGGGTCTGCATTGTGATCGTGGCCGGTTCTGTGTTGACCACCGCGACCCGGTTGGTCGGCACACATCGCGAACTGGCCGCCTGATGCTGGTCGACGAGTATCTGCGGCTGCTGCACTGGGACCGCAACCTGCCGTTGGTGATCGACTGGGGCCCGTTCGACATTCACATCGTGGGCCGGTCGGTGTTCTACCTGTGGGTGACGCTCGTCATCCTGGCGCTGGCCGGCATCGCCGTATTCGTCTCTCGCAAGCGGGAATTGATCCAGAAGTGGACCACGTGGGTGCTGATCATGCCGGTGGTCGGCATCCCGATCTGGCTGGGGCGCGGGCCGACGGCGGTGCTGGCCGCCGTGTTGGCGGTCATCGCTGTCTGCGAGTACGCCCGCCTGGTCAAGCTCAACCGTGTCGACACCTCGGTGCTGCTCGGCCTGGCGGTGCTCTATCCGTTGACCGCGTGGCTGCACCCGTCCTGGCTGGGGCTGGCGGCCATCGGCGTGCTGTTGTGCGCGCTGCCGGCGGTGCTCGGCGGCGACGTCGCCGACGGTAGCCGCCGCGCCGCCTTCACCGGGTTCGGTTCGGTGTGGATCTGTTGGTCGCTGGCACATCTGGTGATGTTGTGGGAGAACGCTTTTCTGGTCTGTTTCGCCGCGGCTGCCACCGATGTCGCCGCCTGGTGCGGAGGCAAGGGGCTGCGCCGCTTCGGCTGGGCCCGCCGCCCGCTGTCCCCGTTGAGCCCGAACAAGACCGTCGGCGGCATCGTCGGCGCGGTGTTCGGCGCCTTCCTCGTGCTGACGTTGTTGGGCACGATCTCGGTGGGGCTTCTCGTCGCGGTGGCGTTCGGCGGGGTGTTGGGTGACCTGTTGGAGTCGATGGTCAAACGCCAGGCCAATGTGAAGGACGCCGGCGACTGGTTGCCCGGGTTCGGCGGGCTGCTCGACCGCATCGACTCCCTGCTGTTGGTGTTGCCTCTGGCGTATCTACTGTCATGAGCCCTGCTGTCATGAAAATCGGCACTCGGTTCCGGCATTACCTGTGGCGCGTGGCGTGCAGCCTGTCCGGCGGCCTGACCGTCACCGGGCACTGGCAGCATCCAGGCGGCTGCATCGTCGTGGCCAATCACGGCTCGCACGCCGACACCGCGGCGATGCTCGCGGCGCTGCCGCCGTCGGCGGCACCGGTGTTCGCCGCGGCCTCCGATTACTGGTTCGACGTGCCGGTGCGCCGCTTCCTGATCACCACTCTGGCCGGCGCCCTGCCGGTGCGCCGGACCGCGTCGAGCACCTACGCGGGGCTCCTTGAGGCGGTGCGGCCCGCCGTCGCCGCCGGCCGCGCCGTCGTCGTCTTCCCCGAAGGCACCCGCTCCTGCACCGGAGACGTCGGCGAGTTCCGTTCCGGGGCATTGCATCTGGCCCGCGACTGTGGAGTACCGGTGATACCCGTCGCGCTGTTGGGCACCCGCGACGTCCTACCCAAGAACGGCGCGTTCCATCCCGGCCCCATGGAGGTCCGCATCGGCGAGCCCCTCGACCCGAACACGCTCGACGCCACCGCGCTGCGCGAGACGGTCGTCACCGCCCGCGATGCGGCGCCGGTCCGCACCCGCACCTCGCGGGTCTGGTCGGCGATCGCCCGCGTGGTCGATGCGCGGCTGAGCGTGCTCCTGGCGCTGCTGTGGGGTTTCGCCGAGGCGTTGAGCTGGCCCATCATCGCCGAAATGGCGTTGATCACCTTGGCGGCGGCAGTGCCGCGCCGGGTGATGCCGTGGGCGCTGGCGGTGACGGCCGGGTCCGTGCTCGGCGTGGTGACCACGGCCTGGCTGGCCTCTCGGGGCGTGTTGTTGCCGACGCCGTGGACGACGACGCGTATGGCCGCCACCGCCTACGAGCAACTCGCCGCCGGCCCGCACGCCATGCTGAACCAGGCACTGTCGGGTGTCCCGGTGAAGGTGTACGCCCGCGCCGCCGGTGAACACGGGATCAGTCTGTGGGCCTTGACGGGTTGGACCGTTATCGAACGCGGACTGCGAATCTGCTTGTGGGGTTTGGTGATCTGGTGGCTGGCCCGACTGCTACATCCGTGGTTGCGGCGGCTCTACGGCACTTACCTGGTGCTGGTGGGCATCGGGTTCGCGGTGGCGCTCAGCGCGATCGTCGCGGCCTGGTCGTGACGTGCAACAGCCACGCGAACGGCAGCGTCGCCAGCAACGTGACGAGAAACAACACCGTCGCCGAGCCGGTGTACACATGCCAGCCCAGCACGAACTCCATGACGAGATCCATGGCCACCACGTGCAACAGGAAGATCTCGTAGGAAATCTCGCCGAGCCACACCATCGGCCGACTGCCCATCACCGCGGCGTACACACCGTTGCCGTTCAACGCCAGCGGCGCCACCACCAGGGTCGCGATGATGGCGTAGAACAGGGTCTTGGCGAGGTCTTCGGTCAAATCCAGAGAGACGGCAGTGGTCACGCCCGCGATCGGGGTGGACACCACCAGATAGCACGCCAACGCCAAGGGTAATGCTGCCAACGCATAGCAGCGCACACCCACCGTGCCCAACACGGCGAGCATCATCCCCCCGACGAACCACACCAGATAGTGCGGGAGCCAGGTCCCACCGCCCACCGGAAGCCAGTCGGTGTTGTGCAACAACAGCAGCCACACCGGGCTGACCAGGGCCAGGACCGCCAACCCGGTCAACAGCACCACCGGTCGAAAACGCCTGCGGCACAGCAGGACCAACAACACACAGGCCAACGCGGGCAGCACCGCATAGAACGCGACCTCCACCGCCAGGCTCCACATCTGACTCAGCCCCTGGTGCAGATACGCGGTGAAGTAGTTGTCGCTGTAGATCTGGGTCAGGGTCAGGTTGCGCAGCAGGCCGGTCCAGGTGTGTCCCGGATTCGGTTGCACCGGCCGGATTTCGTAGATGCCGAAGACGATCAGGACGGTGACGACGTAGGCCGGCATGATGCGGCGGAACCGATTTCGCGCATAGCGCCCAACGCTGGGCGCTTTCCCTCCAGAGGCAGCCGCGTGCACCCAGGGCCGGAACAGCAACAGCCCGGACAGGACGAAGAAGATCGCCACCCCGACCTCGAGGCGGGCACTCATCAACCCCAGATATCCCTGCGACAGCAGGCCGGTGCCATACGCCGCGTGGGTGCCCATCACCGTCAACGCCGCCACCGCGCGTACCCCGGTGAGCGCGGCGACCCGATCGGCACGCGAAACCTGTTCGAGACCGCCCTGCTCGGTGTCGTTCGACGACGACGTCACCGCGTCAGTATGCGACGGATGCTCCCCGGTCCAGCTCGATGACCCGCTCCCCCAGCCCGCGTCGGGCCATCTCGGCCCGGAAGTCGTTCAATGACGATGCGAAGACGCTGTAGTCGTCGAAGTGCACCGGGATCATCTTCGGCAGGTCCAGCAGCTCCACCAGGTCGGCGCCCTGGCGCGCATCCATCGTCACGGTGAGACCCGGCAGTTTCGGCCCGGCAGGCAGCCGGGTGCCGCCCAGATGCAGTACCCCGAGGTCGATCGACGAGAACCGCACCGGGATCTCACGTAGCTCGTCGACGAACAGGGTGTCACCCGAGATATAGAGCCGCCGGGTCGCGCCCGCGTTGGCGAACTCCACCATCGAGCCCATCACCGGCGGCAACAACCGGTCCAACGGGGTGGGGGCATGCCGTCCGGGCAGCGAGGTGACGGTCACCGTGGTGTCGCCCTTGACGATGCGGTGGCTTTGCCAGGTGGCCATCCCCACGGCCTGACCGAAGCCGCGGTGCTCGAGCCGTTTGGCGGCGTGCGGAGTGGTCAGGATCGGCAGGGTGTGGTCCAGCTTGCGCTGCGTTACCCGGTCCCAGTGGTCGCCGTGCATGTGTGAGAGCAACACCGCATCCACCGGTGGCAGCTCTTCGATGGTCAATGCTGGTTCTTTCAACCGTTTGGAGAGCAGGCCGTATCCGAGGTAGGCGTGCTGGCCCCGGTGCAGGAAGTTCGGATCGGTGAGCAGGGTGATGCCGTCGACCGCGATCAACGTCGTGGCATTGCCGACGAACGTGACGGTGATTTCCATTCCGCCCGGCTACCCCGTGGTGCAGAGATTATGCGTGTTCGGTTGCGCCGGCCCCACGCGGCGTGTTGCATCGCGGTGTGGGCGAAGAGGTCAAGAACACCGAGTTCAGCCGATCGCACCGGCAGGAGTACCGGCGCAAGGTGCAACTGTGCCTCGACGTGTTCGAGACCATGCTGGCCCAGTCGAGCTTCGAGTTCGAACGCCCGCTCACCGGCATGGAGATCGAGTGCAACCTCGTCGACAACGAGTACCAACCGGCGATGTCCAACCAAGAGGTGCTGGCCGCCATCGCCGATCCGGCCTACCAGACCGAATTGGGTGCCTACAACATCGAATTCAACGTGCCGCCGCGCCCGCTGCCGGGCCGGGCCGCGCTGGACCTGGAGGAGGAGGTGCGGCTGAGCCTCAACGCCGCCGAGACCAAAGCCCATGAGGACGGCGCGCACATCGTGATGGTGGGCATCCTGCCGACCCTGGTGCCCGAGCATCTCTCGAACGGCTGGATGAGCGAGTCCACGCGATATCAGGCGCTCAACGACTCGATCTTCACCGCCCGCGGCGAGGACATGCCGATCGACATCTCGGGCCCCGAACGGCTCAGCCTGCAGTCGGCGTCCATCGCGCCCGAGTCCGCGTGCACCAGCATGCAATTGCACCTGCAGGTCTCCCCCGCGGACTTCGCCCGCAACTGGAACGCCGCTCAGGTACTGGCCGGCCCGCAACTCGCCGTGGGCGCCAACTCACCGTATTTCTTCGGCCACCAGTTGTGGGCCGAGACCCGCATCGAGCTGTTCACCCAAGCCACCGATACCCGCCCCGACGAGCTCAAGGCCCAAGGGGTACGCCCGCGGGTCTGGTTCGGGGAGCGGTGGATCACCTCGATCTTCGATCTGTTCGAGGAGAACGTACGGTACTTTCCGTCGCTGCTGCCCGAGCTTTCCGACGAGGATCCGGTGGCCGAGCTGGCGGCCGGCCGGGCCCCACAGCTGGCGGAGCTGCGGCTGCACAACGGCACCATCTACCGGTGGAACCGCCCGGTCTATGACGTGGTGAACGGGCGTCCACATCTGCGGGTGGAGAACCGGGTGCTGCCCGCCGGCCCGACCGTGGTGGACATGATGGCCAATGCGGCCTTCTACTACGGCCTGCTGCGGACGTTGTCCGAGGAGGACCGGCCGCTGTGGACCAAGATGAGCTTTGCGGCGGCCCATCACAACTTCACCGCGGGCGCGCAGCACGGGATCGAGGCCCGGCTGTACTGGCCCGGACTCGGCGAGGTGACTGCCGACGAGCTGGTGCTGCGACAGTTACTGCCGCTGGCGCACGACGGGCTACGCCGGTGGGGGGTGGCGAGCGAGGTCAGCGACCGCTATCTCGGGGTGATCGAGGGCCGCGCCAAGGCCCGCCGCACCGGCGCGACGTGGCAGGTGACCACGGTCGAGGAGCTGCAGTCACAGGGCTTGACGCGGCCGAAGGCACTGGCCGAGATGTTGCGGCGCTACGTCCAGCTGATGCACAGCAACGAGCCGGTCCACACCTGGGATTGAGACGCGTACTTTTGAGTCATGACATCTGAACAGGTCTTGGACTGGGATGGCGCATACAAGGGGGAGGGCGGTTTCGAGGGGCCGCCGCCATGGAACATCGGCGAGCCGCAGCCCGAGCTTGCCGCGCTACACCAGGCCGGGAAGTTCCGCAGCGACGTGCTCGACGCGGGTTGCGGTCATGCCGAGCTGTCCCTGGCCCTCGCGTCCGACGGCTTCACCGTGGTGGGTCTGGATCTGAGCCCGACGGCGATCGCCGCGGCAAACAATGCCGCACAGCTTCGCGGGCTGTCGACGGCCAGCTTCGCCCAGGCCGACATCACGTCGTTCACCGGTTACGACGGCCGGTTCAACACGGTGGTGGATTCGACCCTGTTCCACTCACTGCCAGTGGAGGGGCGCGACGGGTACCTGCGCTCGATCCACCGGGCGTCGGCGCCGGGCGCCGGCTACTACGTGCTGGTGTTCGCGAAAGGCGCGTTCCCCGCCGAGTTGGAGACCAAGCCCAACGAGGTGTCCGAAGTCGAACTGCGCGATGCGGTGTCGAAGTACTGGGAGGTCGACGACATCCGGCCGGCGTTCATCCACGCCAACGCCGTCGCGATGCCTGCCGACGTGCCGTTCGAGATGCCCAAACACGGTTTCGACGAAAAGGGCCGGATCAAATTCCCGGCGTTCCTGCTAAGTGCGCATAAGGCCGGCTGACGTCCCGTTCCCTGAACCGCCGGGCGTCGGGGTCCGGGTGATTCGCCAGCATTCTGGCCAAGTCAATCGCAGCTTTCGGACGGGCATCCGATGCGCCCGCCTAATAGCGACAATCGAGCGACAATCGCCACACTTGTCACCATGCACCCCACCAAACCCATTGTCGCTCGGCGGTTTTGCCACTCACACACCATGGGCCTCATGAGTATCACCCGTCCAGCGCCCGCATACGAGCGACTCCGTCGCTGATAGGTGAACAACCCAAAATCCGTGGCACCTGAGGCTTTTGGCGACTCAAGTGACAGTTGTACTCATGACCTTGTGACCAGCGGTGCCTCAGATGTTCAGGAGGCGATTGTCGCTCGATTGTCGCTATTAAGCGGGCAGATCGTCAGGTGCTTTCCGTCCGCGACGCGGTGACGGCTCA